>CAIQJJ010000530.1 GCA_903872065.1 uncultured Anaerolineales bacterium
CGCCGGCTGTTTGGCCAAAAAGCGGAAAGCGACCAGAGTGGAAGTGTGATTGCAGTCGCGACCCAGGTGATTGAAGTAGGCGTAGACATCAGCAGTGAGACGCTGCACAGCGAACTTGCTCCCGCCAGCATGCTGATCCAGCGCGCCGGACGCTGCGCACGGTACCCTGGGGAACAAGGCCAGGTCATTATTTACCCGGTGGAGCGTTTTACGCCGTATGCAACCGATAAAAACGGCGCGGCCTGGAAAGAGGAAATGCTGGCCGCCATGCAATGGCTGCAAGCGCATTCGGGCGAGGTGTTTGATTTTGACAAAGAACAGGCGTTTGTCAATGCGGTGGCAACGCCGCGCGATGAAAAAGTCTTGCAAGATTTGTTTGCAGGGCGGGTAACGCGCCGCGACGAGATTATCCGTGCGCTCAACGGCGACCAAAAAGCCAGTGATGGACGTTTGTTGATCCGCGATGCGGATAGCTGCCGCATTCTGATCCACCCCAAGCCCAATGAACTGCTGCCCAACCCGCATAACGCCGCCGGTTTTGGGGTGCAGCCGGCTTCTTTGTTCGGTTTTTTCAAGCAGTGGCAAGACCAGGCTGACGAACTCAACCTGGACTGGGCAGTCAAAATGCTCTACGATCCGCCGTCCGATAAAAAGGAGGAAAACCACAGCGAATACAGTTGGCTTCCTTTGAACGATAAAAGCCTGATCGCAGGGGCGCGCCTGATCGTGGTCAACCCCAGGCTGGCCGGCTACAATACAGAGGAAGGCTTTTTGCCCCACCGCGGCGATACGGGCTTTGTCTCGACCATCCTGGAATCAGCCCACAAAGAAGGGAGGGAAGAGTACTCTTACCGATTGGAATCCTATGCACAGCATATTCAGCGCGTGCTGCAGGCCTTTGAGCAAACAGTGGCGGCGGAACTGGCTTACCCTGCCCTGGCGTTGGAAAAGGCAGCCAAAACCTGGCGTCCAGGGAGTGTGATGGAAGCCGCCCGCCTGGTGTGCGCGCTGCATGACGCGGGAAAATTGAGCCAGGGCTGGCAAAAGTGGGCGCGGGCGCATCAGCAAGCGATCGGCAAACCAATCCAGGCCTCCTTCGCCGCGGCACACACGGATACCGATCGGCAGAATCCGGCCCTGCAAGCTGCCGCCAAATTAGCTGAACAGCGCAACCCCAAACCGCACCATGCCGCGGAGGGGGCAATGGCAGTGATGCCAATCTTGTTCAAGGCGATTGAAGAAAAAGAACTGGCGAAAGCGGCGGTCACTGCAATCACCCGCCACCACAGCCCTTTCACCAGCGAATTTCAAACGTACAGCCTGGAAGCATCCGCCAGCAAGCACATTACCGAAGCGGCTGACTTTTTACCGGTGGAGGTTAAGCAAAAGATCAATCCCCGCCAAATCAAAACTGATTCGCTTCCCAATACAAGCTTCCTCCAGATACTGGTCACCCCAGAGCAGGAATATGGCTGGCTGGCCTACACGCTGCTCGCGCGCGCCTTGCGCAGAGCCGATCGAATGGGAACATCCTTTGGAACTGCATAGATGTTTGCTAGTATCCTCAACGGATCGAAATAGGCATGCTGCCAACTATAGTCTTTCAGTATCCTCTATGGAATCATTTAAACGATCCAAGCGCACTCTTGACATTCCTTGCATCTTATAGTTTAATCAAAACAAGATAAATTTCCCACTATGTTTGAAGCATCCTATTAGAAAGGAGAAGGTAATGTCAGGTTATACAAGAATCATCCAATCACCTTACACTTTATTCGTCAGTTTCCAGAAGGTAGAAGGAAGAAAAAAATTTGACTTTTTGATGAATCCTTTCCAGTAAAAGTATGGGATGAAAAACGGCGGGCATGGCTGCTTGCACCAAGAGAATTGCCAAAACTATTGAGTTTTTCAACAACGCTCTTTGGTAAACAAGGATATACCTTGCAACAAGAGAATACCACATCAAGTATTCCGAGTCAACCATTTCTAATTTGAACATGGAGGTGACATTTGTACCAATCCACTTACTATATCGGGAAATCCTCACAAACCTTTGCCGACAACCTGGCAGCGTTCGGGCTGGCCTTTGTCATTAACTCGCTGGCGCAAGGCCGCGCCGAGGTGCGCCTGGAAGACGCCGGCGACGCTTTCGCCATATTTTGCGAACCGGCGCTGCAAGCTGAATGGGTGCAAGACGCCCAGTTCTTTGCCGGCGCGCCGTTCTTGATCACAATAGACAACAAGACGCATCAAAAAATGGCGAAGGGCGCCAATGTCCAGGTCAATGATCTGCCGATTGGCGGCGCGGTGGCGGTTGACTATGCAGAGGAAAAAGAACGCACCAATCAATTTCATGAATGGCGCAAAGGACTGCCGCCTGCCGAGCAAAAAGCGCTGGCGCAAGGAAAGCTCATCCCCGCAGTGCCTTCCCCGCACCCCGATTGGGATCTGTTTCGCGCCATTAATCCGGCAGCCTTGCAGGCTTACAACCAACTGGTGGGTGAATGGTGGCAGGGACGGCAGGCTTTCGCGGCGATGCTCGACATCCTGCTCCAAATGACGGCCCAAATGCCAAACGACCTGGCCAGGGCGGAAAAAGCCTGGGAAGACCTGGGCAAGAAAAAACAGTGGAAGGTGGTCAAGCGCGTCTCTGCCAGTCAACTGATCAACCCGGCGCAAGGCAAAGGGAGCAACGCGGTCAAAGCAGTGTGGGCCGCCCCCGGCAACCTGGACAACTTTTGGATGCTGGAATGGCTGAAAATGGTCGGCCTGCGTTATGGCGGCTTCACAAAGCTGGTGCGCGGCGTCAAAGATCGCAAGACCTATGCTTTGATCCCGGCCCGTCTTGGGTGGGGCAGCACCCATCTGAAGGTAATGGAAAAATTTCAACAGAGGATGGCCGGCGGAGCAAACGCCATTCAAATGGACATCCTGGCGGCCCTGCGCTATACCCAGGTGTTGATCGAACACATCGAGGAAGCCAACAGCGAAGACCTTGTAGCCCAATTTTTAGGGCATCCCGCCAGCGCCTTTGTGCAGGGCATGCAGACCGCATTTTATAAAGACATGGGCAATGCGATTGCAATCATGAACATTGCCTCAATCAACCTACCGCAATGGGTGAAACCCGCCACCCCGCAGGATTTCCAAAGCTTGAAGGAGGCGCTTGCCGAACATGAGTTAATTGTGCGTGTTTTGAACGAATCGCACAGCGAGGAATATGATCTCCTCAAACTATACCGCGACTTTTTATCCGCCAACGAGATGACGCCGTTCTTCCGGTTCACCACCGCCTACAGCGTGTTCATCATGCACCAACTGGAGAAGCGTCAGTTTGTCCGCCCATTTACCATTTCAACCCTGGAGACACTTTTTATGAACAGTGATGATACCAACAAAACTTTCAGTCAGATCGTGCAAAATTCCGGTTTCAAAAACATTGCTTACGCGATCCGGCACAGCACCGTAGTCCCTCAAGGTCGCAAGGCCAAAGGCAGCCGGCCGCCGGTAGAAATTCGTTATGGGCTTGGACAACAACTCGCCCGCAAAGCTGCCTACCCGCAAGATTTCCTGGCCGAAATCGCCGAATTTATCCATCTCTACAACGCAGAAAACGCTCAACTGCGCGAACACAACCGCAATCCGTTCCGCAAAAACATTTCTACTGAGGATATCGAAGCTCTGACCGGTCTGATAGACCGGTTTGGCTCCAAAGTGATCTGCAGTATGTTGGTCGCTTACGGCTATGCCCGCGAGCCCTTTGAAAAAAGCGCGGAAGCCGATACGGACACCCCGAGCCCGGATGAGGTCGCTGAAACGGGCGACGAAGCCGAGGGCGGCGAAGAATAATTTGATCGCACAAGGAGAATAAATTATGACTACTCAACCCATTTATGCCATTTCCATCTCAGCGCAAGCCATCCTGGACATGCACTCCCTAAACAACGAGGGCGGCGAAGGCAACCAAATCCAAACGCGCATGGTCAACATCGCCGACGTAGACGGGAATCTGCACAACGTTAACGCAGTTTCAGGCGATATGTTCAAGCACATTCAAGCTGAACACCTGCACCGCCTGGCAGTGCAGGCCGGCCTGCCGCTCTCTGAAGGGGCGCGCAAATTCAACGCCAACCGGGTGAATTTTGACATTGACGCCAAAAATGACCTGGCGACGGAAATTGACAGCGTCAAAGGCGACGCGGCGGTGTTGGACATCATCCTGCGGCGCTGCGCGGTGACAGACATGGAAGGGATCCTGGTGACGGCCGGCAAACGCTCGCTGCCGCGCAAAAGTGTGATGGAATTTGGCTGGGTGTTGGGCGTACCTGACCACGTGGAGACCGATTCCTATTTCCACGTCAAGTACGCCAATGACCGCAGTGAAGGCGCACGCGCCCAGGCGGAAGGGGAGGAATCGCGCGGCGCAAATGTGGGACAGGCTATTTTCCACCGCCCGGCATCTTCGGGAAGCTATGCCATCGTGCTGAATGTCGAGGCGGCGCGCATTGGCTTCAACGATCTTTCGCAGCAGTATGCAATCGAGACTGCCGAACGCAACGCCCGCATGAAAGTCTTGCTGGAGAGCGTCCTGTATACCTTCATCGAGCCGGCCGGGGCAATGCGTTCAACCCAAAGCCCACACATCGTCAACGTCGCCGGCGTGATCGCGATCAGCCGCGATGTTATCCCCGCGCCCTGCATCTCACCGCTCAAACCGGACTATGCGACCGATATCGAGCGCATCGCAACCTCGCTGAACAGCTTGCGACCCGCGGCAATCGAGGTGAAGCGGTTCGCTTCCCTGGGCGAATTTGCCGAGATCATGACGACCCTGATCAAAGAGGCGGCCCCACTGACCCTGGCAGTCGCCCAAAAATAGAGGCATACCATGTGGCTCATCGCTGAATTTGAAGCCGTAACCCTTTTCTCGCTCAAATTGAGCAGCGCGACGGCTTCCGGCGGAAAAACACTGCTCGTTCCGACGCCCTATGCCATTAAGATGGCGCTAACGGATGTCGCCTGCCGCTCCCTGGGAGCAGCCAACGCCGAAAAGCGCTGGCAAGAGATCCGTACGCTCAAAGTTGCGCTCAGCCCGGCGCGCCGGGTGGTCGTCACCAACCTGTTCCAAAAAGTGCTGCGCCCGCGGCGCAACCCGATCCCGATGGATGAACCGGAGGCCGGGTTCTTTCAAAAGACGATCGGCTACCGCGAATACGTCCACCTGGATGGCAAAATGGGGCTGGCCCTGGGCTGGCAGAGCGAAGAAGCCCGTCCGTGGCTGGCAGAACTGGTCAGGCAGATCAACTACCTGGGCAAGCGCGGCGGTTTCGTGCAGCTTCTCGGCCTGCCCGAAACGACGCGCGACTTACCCGCCGGCTATATCGATCTGACCGAAGAAACAACGCAGTTTTTCATCGGAGGCACTTTGCAATTGCTGGATGACTGCGCGCCCGATATGAGCTTTGAAAAAGCCAATATCTACAGCGGCAAAAGCATCCGCCTGGGCAAAGAGCGCGTTTTGCGCAGTATCGTCCTGCCTTATCGCGCCATTAAATCTTCCCGCTCGTTTACGTTATATGAGCGGAGCGATTAATCAAGAAAGGTTCGTTAAAGCCGTGGCCTCTGCGCCAACGGGAAGTCACGGCAAAACTTCCGCGCCATGTCCACTTCTCTTACATTCCTCCTGCTCCGTTTTGACTGCCTCGCCCAAACGCACATCAAGTTGGGCGAACACCAGGCCGGCGAACGCTTGCGCGATGCACTGGCCAATGTGATGCTGCGGGCGGTTTGCGCGGAAAACCCGCGCCGCCAACAGCCCACACCTGAACACGCCGCGCAATGCCCGGTCTGCTGGCTTTTGGCGGCTGAACCCGTCCCCGGCGAGGTGAGGCGGGTCTATTCGCTGGTTCCACCGAACCCGCCGCTGGATGTGGCCGCGCCAGGGCAGCGCTTTTCGTTTATGCTGACGCTTTACGGTTCGCGAGGGATGCAGTATTTGCCCTATTTTGTGCTGGCGACGCCAGAGATGGGCCGGGGCGGGCTTGGCCCAGGGCGGGGACGTTTCGATCTGGAGGCGATTTGGGCGTTGAACCCACTGCAGCAAGAAGCGCAGGCGATCTGGCAGGCGGGGGAACGGGTGGTGCGAGCGCCGCAGGGGATGGTCAGCTTTCAGGATGCGGAAGCCCTGGCGCAGGCGTTCTTGCCGCGCCTGGCGCATCACACCCTGCAGGTGGACTTCCTCTCGCCCACGCGCCTGATCGAAGATGAGGCGCTGATCAAATCGCCCGACTTTGGGGTGTTCTTCCGCCGCCTGCTCAAACGGATGGATGAACTGGCCGAACAATGCAGCCCCGACCCTCAGCCGCCGCGTTCCAAAGAGGAAATCGAGCGCCTGCACGCACTGGCTGACCAGGTGCGCCTGGTGGAGACCGAGACGCGCTGGGTGGAGGTGTGGGGGCCTTCGGGCCGCACCGGGCGCTCCACGCCGATGGGCGGCTTTGTGGGGTGGGCGCACTATCGTTCGCGACATTGGGCCGACCTGCTGCCCTGGCTGCTTTTTGGGCAAGGGGTGCAGGTGGGAAAACTGACCGCCAAAGGCAACGGTGTCTTTCGCGTGCAAGAAATTTCAGAGGATTTTCGATCATGAGTATTGTGCAACATTTAACCATCGATCAATACGGCGCGTTTCTCAGCAAGCACAGTGAGCGCCTGGTTGTGATGAAAGGCGAGGAGAAACTGGCGCAGGCTCCGTTGATCCACCTGGAAAGCGTGACTATCGCCAACCAGGGGGTCAGCATCAGCGCTGAAGCCGTGCGTGAATGTACGGAGCGCGGCATCCCCATTTTCTTTATCAGCGGCACAGGCACCCCTTACGCCACTTTGTACAGCGCCGGTTTGACCGGAACAGTGGCGACGCGCCGCGCCCAATTGGAGGCGTTTCACAGCGGACGCGGGCTGCGCCTGGTGCTGGCGTTTGGCATGGGCAAGCTGCAAAACCAGGCCAATTTGCTCAAATATATGGCCAAATATCGCAAAGAAACCGATCCGCCAATCTATGAAGAACTGCGCCACTGCGCGGCAGAGATCCTTGACTGCCTGATGGACATGGAGGGCGTAGGCAGGTATCCAGAGGTAGTGGAAGGGAGCGCGACGGTCAACGATCTGCGCGAGGAGTTGATGGGCCTGGAGGGGCGGGCAGCGCAGCGCTATTGGAGCGCGATCAAGGCCACACTGCCAGAGAAATATGCTTTTCCTGGCCGCGTCGGGCGCGGCGCGACGGATCCAGTCAACGCATCCATCAACTATGGCTACGGCATTCTCTATGGACAGATCGAGCGCTGCCTGGTGCTGGCTGGCCTTGATCCCTACGCCGGTTTTTTGCATGTTGACCGCCCAGGTAAGCCAAGCCTGACGCTGGATTTCATCGAGGAATTTCGACCGGTTGTTGTGGATCGCACAATCTTGGGCCTGGCAAACAAAAGCGTGGCTTTCGAACAGGATGAGCAGCATTTGTTGACCAAAGAAACCCGCCGGATGCTGGCGGAAAAAGTGCTGGAACGCCTGGACAGCGAAGCGCCCTTTGAGGGCAAACGCCATCCTCTGCGGGCTGTGATCCAAATGCAGGCGCGTCACCTGGCAACATACCTGCGCGGCGAGAGAGTGGCTTACGAAGCGTTCAACATGAGTTGGTAATGCCGCCCCTAATGTATTCCCTGCTGGTCTATGATATTCCCGATGACCGGAAGCGCGCCAAAATCGCAGACGCCTGCCTGGATTACGGTCTGGATCGCATTCAATACAGCGCCTTCCTGGGGCAGTTGCGCTCCACTCATCAAGATGAACTGATGCTCAAGATCAAAAAAATCTTAGGCAAGAAAGCCGGCAATGTACAACTCTTCACGGTTTGCGCTGAGGATTGGAAAAAGCGCAAGGTAATCGAACAAAAGGAGAAAGACGATGCTGCCAACGAAGCAAAAAACGAGCGCGGAGTTAAGGAATGACGATCTCCCCCGGCCGCGGATGGAGATCGCCGCGCCGTTCAGGGTGACAGATTTGAAACAGTGGGTTTACTGCCCACGCATTCTCTACTTTGCAATGTGCCTGCCGGATATTCGCCCGACCACATACAAAATGGAGGCGGGGATTGAGGCTGGCAAGGCGGAAGAAGATCGCGAGGCGCGCCGCAGCTTACACGCCTATGGGCTGCAGCAGGGCCGCCGCGAATTCAACGTGCCGTTAATGTCTGACCGGCTCGGCATGCGCGGCAGTGTGGATATGGTCATCTGGATCGATCGCGATCCGGTGGGAGAGGTGATCGCAGTAGATTACAAGCTTTCCGAGATCGCCGGCGAACACTTCAAACTGCAACTGGCAGCTTATGCTCTAATGCTGGAAGAAAGCAGCGGCTACATGGCCAAACGAGCATTTTTATACTCGATCCCCCAGCGCAAAGCGGAGGAAGTCAAGATTGACCAGCGCTTGCGCGAGAAATTGGCCGGGGCCTTAGAAGCGATGCAGCGCATGTTATGGCGCGAGGCCATGCCTGAAGCCACCGCGCAGCGCGCCCGCTGCCTCGCCTGCGAATTCAGACGTTTTTGTAATGATGTTGTGTAAAGGACTTCGCAAATGAGGCCAGTTTTGGAGCAAAACAAGGTTTGCGAAGAAAAGCGCCAAGACGCCGCCCACAAGAAGCGAAATGGATGTAAAATAGACTACAGGAAGCCTGCAGCGGCGAAAAAAAGCAAAACATGGCTTTTGACACAGTTTTTCCTGTGAAAAATACGGGCTTTCACCTCTTCGATCCGACTCGCGGATACTGAAACGTCTAAGGCGATTTCGTATTCTCTCGCCGCCTTGACCCTTTCACCTCTTCGATCCGACTCGCGGATACTGAAACTTGCGAGCGGGGCTTGTTGTGGTTTGTCTTGCTCAACTTTCACCTCTTCGATCCGACTCGCGGATACTGAAACTTCGCCGTCCGGAATACGGACA
>CAIQJJ010000531.1 GCA_903872065.1 uncultured Anaerolineales bacterium
CGCTTTGGGCTTATCGTTTTTCTGAAAGGTCAGCGCCAGGGACTGCTTGCCCAGGGCGGAGTATTCGGTGGACAGAGCGACTTTGACGGCGCTGCTGTCCTTGTACCCCGGCTCGATGCCGGGCTTCCAGGCCGAGGCGGAGGTCTCGAAATCGTCGAGCAGCACTTCCGCCGGCGCGGAGGTCTGCGTGGCGGGCAAAGTGGCGGAGGGCGCCAGGGTGGGCAAAACGCCTTTCGCCGGACTTTCTATGGTGGTTTCTTCGGAAGAAGAGGCGATGGTGGGCAAAGCCGCAGCGGACGGAGAGCAGGCGGCCAGTAAAAGGAGGAAGAGAAGCAAGGAGGAGAGGCGATTGGGTTTCATACGACTATTCTAACGGAGAAGTTCTCTCGCGACAAATGAAAAACTGCGCCACAGATAGGGTTATAATAGACTTATGCCTGCCATCCGCGTCAATCCCTACAAGGTTGGAAATCCGGTCACCGGGCCAGATTTTTTTGGCCGGGAAGATATTCTGCGCCAGGCGGAAAATATCTTTCTTTCGCCCGGGCAGCCGGCGGTAGTCATTTACGGCCAACGCCGCATGGGAAAGACCTCCATCTTGATGGAACTCAAGAGGCGGCTGTCCAGCCAGGGGCTTCCGGTCATCTATATGGACTTAATGGGGATGGCAAAAGATCCCTTTGGACAACTGCTCTACACACTGGCGCGCACCATCACACGCGATTTGAAACTTTCAATCAAGGTGGATGGAAAGGATTTTGACAACGCCGGGCAGTTTTTTCAGGAGAAATTTTTGCCTGAGGTATACGCCGGGCTCGATCCATCTCAACGGCTGGCGCTTTTGTTCGACGAATTCGATGTTCTGGATATAGTCAAGCGCGAAACTTTTCCTGCAGATATCGCCGCCAACCGCCTGTTTAGCACACTGCAAAAATGGATGCGCGAGGAAGATCGTTTGGTATTTGGGTTTGTGGTGGGACGTAACTTAAATGACCTGGATACAGATTTCTGGGCCACGTTTAGAAACGCCCTGTCTTTACAGGTTTCAATGCTGGCGTTCGAGGCGGCTGATCAACTGCTGCGGCGCGCAAAACAAGTCCATTACACTCCCAAGGCAGTCCAGCGCGTCTATTATTGGACACGGGGTCACCCACTGCTAACCCAACTCTTCGGCAAACTAATTTTTGAAAAAGTTACCGGGGAGAAAGACAGCGCCCCTCCAGCAGTCAGCGCGGCGTTGGTTGACAACCTGATCCCGGAGGTGATCAGCACCGCTCAAAATATCTTCGCCTGGATTTGGGATGGCCTGCCGCCGGTAGAAAAGATCAGCATCTCCACCCTGGCGGCGCTCTTGAACGACCAAAAGGCTGCCGCCAATCGTGAGGACATTGTTCGGGCGCTGCAAAGCCGCCGGATCCGCATTGTCACCAGTGAATTAGAGCGCGCCCCCGATCATTTGGTGGAATGGCAGTTGCTAGAAAAAACCGAAACGGGGTATCGTTTTTTGATGCCGGTTTTCCACTATTGGGTGAAAGAACATAAACCCCCCAGTGAAACGCAGAATGAAATTGATCGGATCAACCCCAAAGCGCAGCGGTACTATGAAATTGGCAAGATGGATTATGAGGAGGGCAGCCTGGAAGAGGCGGCGCAGAACTATGAGACAGCCTTGCGCATTAACCCGGATCACGTCCAGGCTCGCCTGGATCTGGCAGAGGTCTATTTGGAAAGGGGGAATTTGGATGAAGCCATTCTGGCTTTCGAAGAAGCTTATCAACGCGATGAACAGCAAGCGCTGCGCGGGCTGATCCAGGCCTTATTTGCACGAGCAAGCAAAGGCGCTCCAGAACAGGCGTTACAAGATTATCGTCGCATTCTGCGCCTGGATCCTGGCAATCAAGAGGCCGCCGAGAGGCTGACCGCGATCTGGAAAGTGCGCGGGGATAAAGCCCTCGCAAGCGGCGACTATGAAAACGCGAGACTGGCTTATCAGGAAGGTGGACTAGAACAAGAAGCAGCCAAAGTCCAGAGCCTCATTGAGAGCCAGGCCAGGAAATTGGAACAGGCCTATCAAATGGGGCGTAAAGCATTCGAGGCGGGCGAATGGAAAACGGCGGTGGAGCATTTACGAGAGGTTGTACAGCAGCAGCCATCTTATCAAGACGCAGCAAAACTTCTGATCCAGGCGCGACAGCAATTACATGATCTATCCATTCAGACGGCGCGCTTAAAGCTTCGACAAGGGAACATTCAAGATGCACAGCAATTGGCAAACCAAATCCTGTTGGAAAATCCAATAAATGATGATCTGCACGCATTATTGGTGGATATCCATCTCCAAGAAGCGCGCGCAAAACTACAAGCCGGCGATTTAGAAGGCGCGCAGCAATTGGCGGCGCAGCTTCTCTGGGATGATGTGTCAAATACTGAAGCACACAAATTGCTATTAGAGATCCGTTATCAGGAGGCGCGATCAAAGTTTCGAGAAGGCGACTTCAAAAGCGCTCAACAAAAGACCAAAGAAATTCTGCAGGAGGATCCACACCATATTGCGGCGCAGAATTTACAAAGATTTTTGGACAATACAAAACACGCTGAGGCCAAATCAGCGCTTGATATGGGCTATTTCAAAGATGCAATTGAACTTCTTCGCAAAGTCAAAGCTCCCACTCCAGAAACAACCGCCCTTTTGCAACAGGCCAAACAGCAGCGATCCCGGACTTATCTAGGCTATTATGGGTGGTTGGCGATCATCAGCATCATTTACGGCGGAGTAGGATATGCGACAGGATGGTGGTTTATCAATCTATTAGAGCCAAATTTTGCACATGAAGCCAATACCGTTGCCATTTTTATCGCGCTTTTTTGTCTGACTGCAGGCGTCTATGGCTTGACC
>CAIQJJ010000532.1 GCA_903872065.1 uncultured Anaerolineales bacterium
CCAGCCGGGGCCATGTCTGGCAAAGGCGTCTCGCCGGCAAAGGTACCTGTCAGCCTGAGAAACCTTTCGGGTCTTTCAGGCGGCGTTTGTTGGTATAATACGCAGCAGGTTTTCTCAATCTTTGATGAGTTTTTGCAGAAAAGGAGAAAAAACATGGAAACCACCCCCATCCGCCAACCCTGGCTGACCCCCGAAATCTACGATTTGAACGGTCGTGAAACATATCAAAACCCTGCTTCTTACCCCAACCCTGATGAGTCATTTGACCATACCATAAATTCCCGCTCTACATTCTTTGGGCCGACGTCCTGAAATGCTCTTGGGCAGCTTATGAACGCACCCCGCGGCTTCCCTCGAGAAGCGGCGGGGTTTTTATTGCTGCGGCTGGCTCGCACCCGGCAGCGGCTGCGAGAAACGTGTTGAAAACGTATTCCGCCGCCCTCCCTGAACGCACTTTGAGTGCGTTTTCCGTAACATCCGATGAATTCTATTCATCGGCGCAGAAGCGAACCGCGCCGCAGGGGGCTAAACGGCAAGCCCACAACACCCCAAGCGCTTGTCGCTTTGGGCGTTGCGCGGTAAAATGGACGGCAGCTGCTTTTTATTCTGTTTTCACATTTCAACCCAAGGAGACAAAACATGGAAACCACCCCCACCCGCCAACCCTGGCTAACCCCCCAAATCTACGATTTGAACGCCGCACAGACGCAGTCTGGCGACCCTATGATCATTGAATTCAACGCTCATACGGAGCCTAGCACTACATTTAACGATGCGCCGTCGTCATAGCGCATCTCCTCTTTGATGATCTTTGCGCGAGCATTCCACCCCGCGGCTTCTCTCAAGAAGCGGCGGGGTGGAATGCTGCTGCGGGAGAGGCGTTGAAAACGTATTCCGGCGCGCCTTACTTCTCCCACACCGTGCGCGCGTCAATGAAGGCCAGCGCAAGCACATCCCAGATGCCGCTGGACAACTCATGCTTGCGTTCGGTGGGCGGCGTCTCCAGCATGCGGTTGAGATGATCGAAGTCAATCCACTCTGCTGAGTGCGGCTGGCGGGCGCGCAGTTGGGTGAAGATCGCCTGGCGCAGGCGGTGCGTCTCAGCTTTGTGTTCTGGCGTCTTCTGCGCGCTGAACACCCCCATATCGAACTTCGAAACATTCCAGATCAAATCCTCCGGCAGGATGCCCTGCAGCGCCAGGCGGATCAGGTGGCGGCCGCGCCCCTTCTCCATAAAGATGTCCGACGGAGCGCCCAGGCAAAATTCCAACACCCGCCGGTCAAGCAGGGGGTAAGAATACTGCAGGCCAAAGCGCGCCCCGTGCGCCGACCACGAGTCAATCCGCCCCACCAGGTGGCCGTGACGCAGCAGGGCAAGCTGCGTGGCG
The DNA here is from genome assembly GCA_903872065.1 of uncultured Anaerolineales bacterium. Classification (GTDB taxonomy): domain Bacteria; phylum Chloroflexota; class Anaerolineae; order Anaerolineales; family UBA4823; genus CAIQJJ01. Next base: position 1,389 of record CAIQJJ010000532.1, read on the forward strand.
CGGACGTTGGGCCGGGTGCGGGCGCTTATATGTTCCGCCTGCCCGGCGGCTTCCAGAGCGTCGTAAAAGTCCGGCTGAAAGAAACCCTTGGCGGGCAGTTCGTAGGTTTTATGCTCTTTGCGCCTGACGCGCTGCTCGTTCAGCAGCTTCTGCACACTGGCCGGCAGGCCGCGGTAAGTGGGGCGCGCAAAGCGGAAAGGCATGCGCTCATCAACGGTTCCCGGCAGCAGGGGCAGCAGCAGATCGCGGTAGAACGTCGCCAGCATCGCCTTCGGGCGGCCGTGCGTGCGCTGGAAGAACTGCTGCGCCAGGCGTCCAAAGCGCCGTGCGAGCAGCAGTTCGCTCAGATAGCCGCGCCCGTTAAAACTGATCACCTCATCGCCGCCCCAGCCAGAGAGCAGCAGGCGCACGTTGAGGGCGGCCGCTTGCTGCATCAGAGCATATTCCATGCGCACCGTCTCTTCGGGCAGCATGGATGGATCGCAGACCTCCAAAAAGCAGTCGTCTGCCGGCGTCACATGCAGATAGCGCGGCTGCAGCCCCTCCGCCTGGCAAATGATGGCGATGCGGCGGCGCTCGTCAATCTGCGCCAGGGGATCGTCGGCTTGCGGCGGCGGCGACCAACTGAAGATGGCCGGCTGCCGCCCCTGGGCGCGCAGATGGCGCGCCGCCAGCACCGCCACGCTGGAGGAATCCAGCCCGCCGCTCAGGTGCGCTCCGATCGGGTAGGCGCAGCGCAGGCGATCGGCCACCGCCTGCGTCAGCAGGTCGCGCAGCGCCTCGCCGTATTCAGCGGGTTTGGCGTAGCGCACCGCCGGCGCATTTTCCGGCTGCCAGTATTCCCAGCGCTGCACCTGCCCGGCGTCGATCAGCAGGGCGTGGGCCGGCGGCAGTTTGTGGACGTCGCGATAAAAGGTCTGCGCCACAGGCGTATCTTTATACCCGCGCATCCAGTCGGCCACGAAATCCAGGTTCAGGCGGGGCGCCTCGCCCATCAATTCCAACAGGCCGGCCATATCGCTGGCAAAGGCGCAGCGTCCCGCGCCCAAGAAGTACAGGAAGGGGCGCACGCCGGCGGTGTCGCGGGCGCAAAACAGGCATTGCTGCCGTTCATCCCAGATGGCGAAGGCGAAGTCGCCCAGCAAATGCTGCGGACAGTCCTTGCCCCACCTCTGATAGGCGCGCAGGATCAGGCGGCTGTCGGGCAAGCCGTCCAGTTCCGCTGCGGCCAGTCCGAGCGCTTGCCCCAAGGCCGGGCGCGCATCGAGGCGCGCGTCGGCCACAATGGTCAGTTGAGCGGCGGCGTCGTAATAAGGCTGGACCTCGTTTTGCGATTCGGGCGTCAGCCAGGTCGCGGCGTACCCCAGCCCCAGGCTGCGTTCGCCTGGCGCGTCATTGGCCGGCCAGAGCGCCGCCCCGTCGCGGGCGTGATGCGCCAATGCCTGGCGGGCGGCGTGCAGCGCGCCGGCGTCAAACGGCGCGCCGTCGCGTTGAAAAATGCCGAAAATTGCACTCATGCGATATCCTCATCTGAAAATTTGGCTACAACGCCGTAGCGCTGCATGCCCTCTTTGCCGGTGACGATGCGTTTGCCGCAGCGCACCCAGGCGTGGGCGATCATCGCCTTTTGTTTGTCGTTCAGGGCGGCGCCCAGGTAGACCGTGGTGGGCAGACGGCGGCGGTGCAGCATTTGGCGGGCGGTGATCGCTTGCGCCAGGCAGTTGCTATCCCACGGGGTGAAACGCCGCACGCGGTGGATGGCTTGCGCCACGCGCTGCGCGTAGAGCGCCTGTTCGGGCGGCAGCTCTTGCGCCGGCGTCTCGCCCCCGGCCCGCCCAAGCAGCGGCGTCACCTGTGGAAAACGCCGCGTCAGCACCCAAAAGCGGGCCAGCCCCAGGCGCAGCAGCGCCTCCAGCGTCAGCCAGCGTTCCAGGCGCGACAGGGCGAAGAACTTACGCAGCAGTCTCAACCCGACACCTGGATCATGCCGAACCCGCGCATGCGTTCGAGCGCCGTCAGCGTCTCGCGCTGGCAGGTTTCGGCGTCCACCTCGTAGCGTTTGAGCAGCGCCGCGCACAAATCGGCCGGCGTTTGCGGCTGTTCCAGCAAGTCCCACATTACACTGGCCACGGCGTTCAACCCCAGGTAGCGCGAACTGTTCAGATCGAGCATCACTTTGTCATCGTCCACCTGGGTGAACATAAATTCCTCTTTGCGCGTGATCAGGTTTTGCATTCCAATTGCAGCTTGATTCTCCATCATCTTCTCCTTGAGTTTGCTTTGTTTTTAGACCGGGCTGCCGGTCTCATCCAGGTAGCCAAAGCGGCGCATCACCGCCGCGTGGGCGCTCACCACTGCCTGCACCTGCTCTGCCGTCAGCTTAGCGCGCCAGCCGCCGCTCTTGCCTTCACGGAAGAACGACTCGGCCATCGGCATCTTCTCACGGAAGCCATGCTCCTGCTCTTGTTTCTTGAGCGTGTCGAACGAGGAAAATTCGATCGCCTTGCGCAGGCGTTCTTCGTCGTAGGGCAAGCCGACGACGCGCACCACCGCGCCAAAGGCGGCGAAGGGGTCTTTCTTCATATCCTCGTAGCGCACTACATGCACCTTCATGTTTGGCGCATCCACCCAGCTCAAGACATGCCCACTCCAGGTGAGCAAAATCTGGCGCAGTTGGTTGTTCAGGCGGCGTTTGCTGCCCACCAGTGAGTGATCATCGTCCGCCATAAACTGGATTGACTGGTCAATGGTGCAATGGCTGTGATGAGAGTAGGAAATCGCCACATCCAGCGGGTTGCGCAGGATGTAGAGCGTGGCGTGAGTGGCCTGCGGCGGGATCATCGGCTCGCCGCGGCTGGTCAGCGTGTAGGCGTCATGAATTTTGAGAAATTCGAGCGTCTCCATGCTGCGGGCGTATTGGGTGTAAACCAGGGGGCGCAGGCGGTCAATCTCATCCAGCGTCAGGTCCGAGGCTTCCACCCCCACCTCGTCGTCGAACAATTCGCGCGCGCTGGCGATTGGGCCGTTATCCAGGTGATTGATATCGGCCGGCTTATCGCTGTTGCGCTGATAATTGGTCAGGAAGGCGCGCATCCAGGTGTTGCCCGATTTGGGGTAAGAGGCCAGCCAGACCAGGCCGCGTGCTTCATTGGGCGCTTGCTGCATGGCTGCCCTCCAGGTCGTGTAGAATTTGATCGGCCAGTTCATCCAGCAAGAAGGGGTGCATGGGGCGAGAGATGCGCACCACACGCACATGCTTGGCGACGCCGCTGGCCAGTTGGAAGTGCGCCGGGCGCATCCCCAGGCCGTCCAGAAAGCGCTGGCGGAAGGTGTTTTGCAGCAGTTGGCGGAATTTGTTCATCCCGCTGACCGGCGTCATTTCAATTTCAAGGGCGTTGTGGGTGTTGAGCAAATACACGGCGCGCAGCGGCAGGGGGGCGGCGTGGAACTGCTCCTCGACTGGCAGGCTGAACTTCTCCAGGTCGGCGCGCACCGGCGGCAGCGCCTCGGTATCCACCGCCAGCTTCTTGGCGGCGTCCTGCCACAGGCGCAGGTGGGGGTAGCCGGGGTACACAATCGGCCGCCCATCTTGCAGCACGATGGCGCATTTATCGTCGGCCAGCAGCGGGTAGCCGCGCTGGTGAAAAGCCGCCGCCAGGGTGGATTTGCCCGCCCCGCTGCGCCCGGCGAACAGCACCGCCTGTTTTTCGCCGCTGCGTTCGATGACGATTCCGCTGCTGTGCAGCGCCAGCACCCCGCGTTGGTGCAGCAGCGCGGCGAAAGCTGAACCGAGCAGGAACAGCGTCACCGCGGCTTCATCCGCATTGGGGAAGGTCTGCACGATGACTTCTTGACCATTGCGCACCCAATAGCGGGCAATATTTTCCAAAGTCAGCAAAAATTCGCCCTCTGAAGTCTGGTACAGCACGCCGCTGAACTGCGGCTGCGCCAGGCTGGTTGGCGTTTCTCCCTGGCGCACCCAGACCGGCGTCGCGTCCAGCGCGACCGGCGGCGCGCCAGGCAGCAGGCCAGGCAGGGGAATTTCGGATTGAATGTTGAGGCCAAAGGCCGTATAGGCATAAGGGGGTTGATCGGGCATTGCGTCTCTCGCGTTGAAAGGGATAAAGGTGGAAACCGGGGGAATTATATCAGATTCAAAAAAAGTATCCTCCATCGGCCGGCATTTTATGATGCTCTGGGAGGATCTTCGTTCAGCGTCAACCAATACAGGCACAGGCTTTGAATCGTCTCAACAAACTCAGAGAAGTCAAGCGGTTTGCGGATGTAGCTGTTAGCGCCCAGATCATAACTGGCGATCAAATCTTGCTCATCTTGAGAGCCTGTCAAGATAACGACCGGCTGCCGGTGCAGTTGGGGGTGTTGGCGGATGCGCTGCAGCACTTCCAGCCCACCCATGTCCGGCAGCTTGATGTTCAGCAGCACTACGGCTGGCGGTTGGCGTAGAACCTGTCCATCAAGCTGTCCTGCGTCGAAGAGATCCTTCAACGCCTGCTCGCCATTCTCGGCGATGATCAGCTTGTTGGGAATGCCGCCTTTGTCCAGGGCGTATTGGATCAAGGTAACGTCGGTCGGATTGTCTTCCACCAAAAGAATCGTCTTCATTGTTTGTCGAGTGCCTCAATTGTGAAGGGTTTTGTCCTGCGGAGATTTTACCACTGCGAAACGCTCAAAAATGAAACAGGTAGGCCTGGCTGCAACCCCATTTCGGGGTAAAATGTTGCCATCTGATTCGTTGCTTGCAAGGAGATAGTTATGTTGAAGATTGGCGTCGCCGAAATCAATATCACCCCCGCCGCGGGGCTGCGCATGGCCGGCATGTTGAAGCCGCCGCCGGCGCAAGGCGTGCATTGGCCGCTGTACGCCCGCTGTTTCGTTTTTGATGATGGCATCCAGCGCGCTGCCCTGGTTGTGTTGGATAACCTGCTCTTAGCCCCTGCCCTCATCCCTGAACTGCGCCAGGCGCTCACCGCCGGGCATGGCCTGCAGCCGGGCGAGGTCATGATCGCCTGCACACACACCCACCGCGCCCCGTATACCGCCGCCCTGATGGATGAAGAGATTGATTTTGCCTACGTGGATTTCCTGCGCCAGCAGTTGGCGCAGGGCATGGCGCAAGCCATGGCGGCGCGCCAGCCGGCGGCGCTCAGGGTGGGCCACTGCCAGGCGCCAGGCTGGACTTTCAACCGCCGGCAGGTCTACGCCTCGCCCCTCTATGGCGAGCAGGTCGGCACGCAGGGCCCCCAGGCCATCCCCGGCTTCTTGCGCAACGAAGGGCCGGAGGATCACGAGGTGAAGGCGCTCCTGGCTGAGACGCTGGACGGGCGGGCGTTGGGCGGCCTGGTCAATTTCGCCTGCCACACCACCGTCATGGGCGCGGATCCCTTCTATTCCGCCGACTATGCCGGCCCGTTGAGTGAGGCCCTGGCGCAGCGTTACGGCGGCGTATTTGGCTTTTTGCAGGGGGCGGCCGGCAACTTGTGGGTGATTGACACGCGCCAGATGACGACCGTCCAGGCCGGAGACTACATGGGCCCGGCCCATGCCAGCCGCATGGGGCAGGCCCTGGCGCAAAAAGCCGGCCAGGCGCTGGAGGGCGCTCTGCCGCGGCGCGACGGGCGGGTGCGCGTGGCGCGCCAGGCGCTTTCCATCCCGCAGCGGCGCGTGACCCCAGAGCAGGCCGCCCTGGCGCGCTGGTACCTGGAAGAAGCCCCTGAGTCGCTCGATCAGCAGGAGTTCACCCGCCGCATTTACGGACATGACTACACCTTTTTCGCCAATGATCCCGTGGTGCAAGAATGGTTTGCGCGCGAGACGATTGGCATGTGGGAATGGCAGCGCCGCGCCGGCACGCGCGAACTGCTGGAAGAGGTCGAAGTCCAGGTCATTACGATTGGCGAGGCGGACGAGGGTGGGCTGGCCTTCGTCGGCTATCCCTGCGAATTGTTTACCGAGTTTGGCTTGCAGACCAAAGCCCAATCCCCGTTCGCCGAGACCTTCGTCGTCGAGTTAGCCAATGGCTGGCATGGCTACGTCCCCACCCAGGAGGCCTTCGCCCACGGCGGCTATGAGGCGCGCCTGGGCTACACCAGCCGCCTGGCGCCTGAAACCGGCGACCGCCTGGTGGAAACGGCGCTCAACTTGCTGCGGCAAAATGCCGGCCCCCTGGCGGGCGTCGCCTCGCCGAAGAGGTGAGCGATGGGCATGCACGGCGGCGGATGGTGGGGCTACCTCGGCGCGGCCGAGGAAAAACCGAAGGTCAGTTGGGCTTTGCTGCGACGGGTGCTGGACGAGGCCACCAGCCACCTGGACAGCGAGTCTGAGACGTTAATCCAGGAGGCGCTCAAGCGGGTTATGGCTGGCCGCACCAGCATTGTCATCGCCCATCGTCTGAGCACCATCCTGGCGGCTGACCAGATCCTGGTCATGGATCGCGGGCGGATTGTCGAGCGCGGGCGGCATGCTGATCTGCTGGAGCAGAACGGCCTGTATGCCCATCTCTATGAAACACAGTTTAAGAGTGAAACAGACCCCAGGGGCCGCTTGCCAGGCGAGCCGCTGGCGGGGGTTCTTCACTAACAGAGGAAGGAAGCGATGTCTGCGTATCATGCCATTGAATGGATTGACGCCGGCGCGGATGGCAAGCCCGTTGTGCGCATGCTCGATCAACGCCGCATTCCCCAAGATGCGGCCACGCTGGATTATACCGATTATCGCGAGGTGGCGTCTGCCATTCGCGAGATGGTCATTCGCGGCGCGCCGGCGATCGGCCTGGCCGCCGGCTACGGCCTGGCGCTGGCCGCCTGGCGCGGGCCCGAGGCGCTGCCGGCCTTGAAGTTGACCCTCCATCACGCCGCCGACACGCTGAAGGCATCCCGTCCGACGGCGGTCAACCTGGCCTGGGCGGTCGAGCGCATGATGCGGCGCTTGAACGACGCCTCGTTGGCGACGACGCAAGCGCTGCGCGCCGCGGCCCTGGCCGAGGCGCGGGCGATTGACGCCGAGAATCTGCAAATGGACCTGGCGATTGCCCGCCACGCCTTCCCGCTGATCCCATCCCAGGCCAATATTTACCATCACTGCAACACTGGCCCGCTCGCCACCGGCGGCTATGGCACGGCTTTGGGCGTCATCCGCTACGCTCACGAACAGGGCAAGCAGGTGCATGTCTATGTAGATGAAACCCGCCCACGCTTGCAAGGGGCGCGCCTGACCGCCTGGGAGCTGCAGCAGATGGGCGTGCCTTTCACCGTGGTTCCAGATGGCGCTTCGGGGCATTTCATGCGCACGCGGCGCATTGACCTGTGCGTCGTCGGCTGCGACCGCATCGCCGCCAACGGCGACACCGCCAATAAAATCGGCACCTACAATCTCGCGCTGGTCGCCAGAGCGCACGGCGTCCCCTTCTACATCGCCGGCCCGACCTCCACCGTAGATTTAGCCACCCCCACCGGCGATGCGATTCCCATCGAGGAACGCCCCGCCGAGGAGGTCAGTCACCTGGGCGGGGTGCGCCTCACGCCGCCGGGCGCGGCGGTCGCCAACCCCGCCTTTGATGTCACCCCGGCCGCCTATCTCACTGCCATCATTACCGAGCGCGGCGTCGCCTACCCGCCTTTTACGGCCAGTCTGCACGAGTTTCGATGATCACCCTTTCTTCGCTCTTTCCCTATCCCTCCGTCGAGCCGTTGATGGCTGAACTGCTCGCCGGCGGCCCCGGCCTGATCATTGTCGCCGGCTATGACCCTCCGCCCGAAGCGCCCGGTGAGTTCTTGCCCAGCGGGCGCGCCGCCGTCTTTCGCACCCTCTTCGACGCCCTCTTCACCCAGCGTCCCGAGGTGCGCTGCATCCTGGTTGCTTCCGATCACGAGTTTTTGCGCCCCCCGCGCGGTACGGCCAAGCGTTTTACCCTGGGCAGTGTTGAAGCGCCGCTGACCTACGCCCAACGCATGCGCGACGCCATTTTGCACCGCCCCGGTTTGTTGGCGCTGGATCGCCTGGATGCTGAAACGACGCCCCTGGCGCTGGAGGCGGGGCGCAATGGGCTGCGCGTGCTGGCGCCGCTGGAGACGGTTTTGTATGGCGGCAGCCTGGCGCGCGGGCTGCTCGACCTGGGCGCGTCGCCCGATCAGTTGAGCGGCCTGGCCTGGAGCCTGGCGGTGCAGCGCGTCCCCGGCGGCGCCGGCGACCACGCCATCCTGGATATTTTTCGCGCCGACGCCCCTGCCTCGGCTTTGGCGACCCATCCGAGCCGTTTGTCGTTCAAAACCTGCCTGCAAGAATTGGCGCAGCGCGGGCAAATTGCGCCGCAGGCTGCGCTTTCCTTTGAGAGCGACCTGCTGCGGCGCACCTTTTCCTTATTGGCGGTCAAGGAGACACTGCTGCGGCAGGCCACACAGCGCCTCGAAATGAAGAACACCGAGCTCGAGGCCGCCAACCGGGTTTTGCGCCACCGCACCGAGGCCATCTTTTCATTAGAAGAACTCAGCCAGGCGGTGACTGGTTCAGATGATTTGCACAGCCTGGGGCAGAAGATTTGCCAGCGCGCCGGCAATTTGTGCGGCGCGGAGCGGGCGGTGCTTTACTTTCACCAGGCGGCCTCCAACCAGGCGGCGGTGTTGGCCGTCACCGGTTGGGACGCCTCGGCCTTTCCCGCCCTGTTAGCGCCGCTGCAGGTCTTTGGCGCGCATCCCTCCCTGCGCCCGATTGCCTATAACCGCTGTCCGCCGGGTTTTCCCCCCTCCAAAGAGGAGCAGAAGGCGATCCGCGCCGGCCTGTGGCTGCCGTTGATTGCTCAGGAGCGCCTGGTGGGGCTGATGATTGTCCATTCGGCGCGCAAACCCCAGTTTACGCCCGGCGAAGTGGCCTTAATGCAGACCTTTGCCAACCAGGCGGCGGTGGCCTTGCAGCGCGCCGGCCTGGTGGATCAGCTTCAACGCAAGATCGATCTGTTGGAGCAGGCGCAGGTCGAACTGGCCAAGAAAGAGCGCCTGGAGCATGAACTGGAACTGGCGCGCACCGTGCAGCAAAGCATGCTGCCGCAGTCCTTCCCCCAGGTTCCCGGCTGCTGTTTTATCGCCCGCAGCGAGCCGGCGCACCAGGTTGGCGGGGACTTCTATGACGCCATTGCCCTGCCCGATGGGCGTGTGGGGTTGGTGATCGCCGATGTCTCGGATAAAGGCATGCCGGCCGCCCTGTATATGGCTCTGACGCGCAGCCTGCTGCGGGCGGAAGCGCGCCAGACCGACTCGCCGGCCCAGGCTTTGCGCCGCGTCAACCGTCTCTTGCTCGAACTCGGCCAGCCGCGCATGTTCGTGACCCTCTTTTATGGCGTGCTGGATGCCGCCGCGGGGCAGTTGGTCTACGCCCGCGCCGGCCATAACCGTCCGCTGCTGCTGCGCCAGGGCCGCGTGCAAGAATTGGGCGGCCAGGGTCGCCCCCTGGGGATTTTTGAAGATTCCCTGCTGATCCTTTCTGAAGAGCAGTTGGCTTTGCAGTGCGGCGACCGCCTGGTGCTTTATACCGATGGCCTGACGGATGTCCTTTCGCCGGACGAGGAATTGTACGATCTGCCGCGCTTTCAATCTCTTGTGCAGACGCACGCCGCCTGCGCCCTGGACGTGTTTTGCCAGGCGGTGTTCGCCGCCCTGGCGGATTTTCGCGGCGCGGCCGAGCCTTTTGATGACATGGCGCTTTTCGCGGTGGAGATTAATCCTTTATGATGAATTCCTGATCTCCATAAATTCTCCATAATCGTTTGTTATGCTTCAGGCATGAAGATTTACACCGATAGGAGATATTGAAGATGTCCAAATTAACGTTGCGTTGGCTGCTGGTTGCACTGGCAGCTTTCTTTGTGCTGCTTTTAGCGGGCTGCAGCCGCCTGGCCGCGGCCTCTTCCGCCTCGGCTGGCCTTTCGGCCAATACCGAAGTAGTTACCCTGACCCGTGGGCCGTTGGCGGCGGTCATCGGCGCCACCGGCACCGTCCGCTCCCGCCAGACCGCCCAGATCGCCTGGCAGACCAGCGGCAAGGTGAGCGCAGTGATGGTCCAATTGGGGCAAAAGCTTCAGGCTGACGAAGTCCTGGCCGAACTTGACCCCACCAGCCTCTCGCAGAACATTTTGCAGGCGCAGTCCGATTTGATCAGCGCCCGCAGCGCCCTCGAAGACTTGAAGAAGCCTCAGCCGCTCAAGGTTGCCCAGGCTGAGAGCGCCCTGGCCGATGCGCAGGATGCGCTGGATACTTTGCTTAACCCGTCCGATTACGATATGGCCCAGGCGGAATTGAATATCATCACGGCTCAAGACGCGGTGGATAATGCGCAGAAGCAGGTGGATTACCTGAAGTATGGCCGCGGCACGCAGGAACAGATCGCCAATGCCCGCGCCACTTACGTCATTGCCCAGGATGAACTGGATCGGGTGCAGGGGTTTTATGACCGCACCGACGGCGACCCGACGCAAGACGCCGGCAAGGCCCTGGCGTTGAACAACCTCGAAGCCGCCAAGACCAAGCGCGACCGCGCCCTGGCGGCTTTGAACTGGTACCTGGGGACGCCCAGCGAGGATGAAATCGCGGAGAAGAACACCAAGTTGGCCGCCGCCCAGGCCCAATTAAAGGAAGCCCAAGATAAGCTGGAGACGCTCAAGAATCCGCAAGCTTCGGATATCAGCCTGGCTGAGGCGAAGATTGAGGATGCGCGCCAGGCTTTGGCCGATGCGCAGGCCGGCGCCAGCGCCGACGATCTGGCGATTGCCCAAAACCGCATCACCCTCAACCAGGCGACGATCAACCAGGCCCGCCTGACGGCGCCTTTTGCCGGTACGATCACCAGTATTCAAGCGCTGCCGGGCGATATGGTCGCTGGCGGGCGGACGGCTTTTCGCATAGATGATCTGTCGCAGCTTTTTATTGACCTGGATGTCTCCGAGATTGACATTTACCAGCTTCGAGCCGGCCAGCCGGTCAGTGTGACCTTCGACGCCATCCTGGACAAGCAGTACAGCGGCGTGGTGACGGAGATTGGGCTGGTTGGGACAGCCGACCAGGGTGTGGTGTATTTTCCTGTCACGGTGCAGTTGACCAGCGCCGACCAGGAGGTCAAGCCGGGCATGACCGCCGTCGCCAACGTCATCATTAACCAGGTAGAAGATGTGCTGCAAGCGCCCAACCGCGCCGTGCAGTTGAAGGATGGCCAGTATTTCATCTATGTCGTGCAGCCCAAAGAGGGCGGCGGCGAACAGTCTGTCGAAGTCATTGTCAAGGTCGGTCTGGTCTCGGACAGCATGACGGAGATCATTTCGGACGCCGTCAAAGAGGGCGATCGCATCCTGGCCAGCGTCCCCACCTCCACCGAGAGCGGCTTCATCGGTGGGCCGATGGGCGGCGGAAGGTGATCGCGATGATGGAAAATAGCAATCCGCCTCCGGTCATCCTCGCCGAGGGCCTGACCAAGACCTATCAGATGGGGCATGTCATTGTGAGCGCCTTGTGCGGCGTCTCGCTGCAAATTCAGCCCGGCGAGATGGTTTCGATCATGGGGCCGTCTGGTTCGGGCAAATCAACGCTGATGAATATTTTGGGCTGCCTGGATCGTCCCACAGAAGGCAAATATGTCCTGGATGGCAAACTGGTCTCCAATCTATCCGACGATCAACTGGCGGCGATCCGCAATTTGAAGGTTGGCTTCATCTTCCAGAGTTTCAATTTGCTCACCCGCGCCTCAGCCCTGGCCAATGTCGAACTGCCGATGCGCTACGCCGGCGCCAAAAACCGGCGGGCGCGCGCCCGCCAGGCGCTCGAATCGGTCGGCCTGGCAGACCGCATGAATCACCGCCCGTCGGAACTTTCGGGCGGACAGCAGCAGCGCGTGGCCATCGCCCGCGCCCTGATCAACAACCCCGCCATTTTGATGGCGGATGAGCCGACCGGCAACCTGGACTCGAAATCGGGCAAGGAGATCATGAGCCTGCTGCTCTCTTTGAACCAGGAGCGTAAAACCACGGTCATCATTGTCACCCATGATCCCAATATTGCCGCCCAGACGCAGCGAGTGATCCGGCTGCGGGATGGGCTTTTGGAGGAGGCGCAATGAACTTCATCCAGCAAATTCTCGAAGCGTTGGAAAGCCTGGCCTCGAACAAGCTGCGCGCCAGCCTGACGGTTTTAGGGATTGTGATCGGCGTCGCCGCCGTGATTGCCATGCTGGCCATCGGCCGTGGGGCGCAGAACTCGATCACCAGTTCGGTCGAAAGCATCGGCACCAACGTGTTATACGTCTTCTCTGGCGGCAGAGATGTGCGCAACCCCAAGCCGCTGACCCTGGCCGACGCGCGGGCCTTGGCCTCTGCCTCGGCGATCTTGAACGTCGCCCCGGTCATCCAGGGCAATGGCGAGGTGGTCTACAGCGGCGAAAGTACCAATACCTCGATCATCGGCGTCACCCCCGCCTATGCTCCAGTCTCAAATTTGGCCGTCACCGAGGGCCGGTTGATTTCCGAAGCGGATTTGACCGGGCGCGCCGCGGTGGTGGTCATCGGTACAGATGTCGCTACCAGCCTCTTTGGGCGGACGCAAAACCTGGTCGGTCAGAAAATCCGCATTATGGGACAACCTTTTCAAATCATCGGCGTTTTGGAAAGCAAGGGCGGCTCTGGCATGGGGTCGCAGGATAACCGCGCCCTCGTCCCGTTGACCACTGCCCAAACCCGCCTGCTGCGCCGTCCAAGCCGGCAGCAGGTGGATAATATCTCGCTGCAAGCGATTAACGCCAGTTCGGTGGACAAAGCGCAGCAGCAGGCCGCCGAGATCCTGGCCGCCCGCCACCGCACGACCGGCGGAGAAAATGATTTCACCATCATGAACCAGCAAGCGATCCTGTCCTCCTTGCAGTCCATCCTGGGCGTCTTCACCCTCTTCCTGGGCGGCATCGCTTCCATCTCGCTGTTGGTGGGCGGCATTGGCATCATGAACATCATGTACGTCACGGTCAGCGAGCGCACGCGTGAGATTGGGCTGCGCAAGGCGGTTGGGGCGCGCAAACGCGATATCATGGTGCAGTTCCTGGTCGAATCGTCCGTCCTGAGTTTGATCGGCGGCCTGGTGGGGATTGCCCTGGCGTGGTTGATCTCTGTGATCATCGGGCAAATCGCCGCGGCCAACGACGTTGCCATCACCCCCACCATTCAAATGGACTCTGTCCTGCTGGCGACCGTCTTCTCTACCGCCGTCGGCCTGTTCTTTGGCTTCTATCCTGCCCGTCGCGCCGCCAACCTGCAGCCCGTTGAAGCCCTGCGCTCTGAATAATGATATGTCCAAAACCATCCTGGTCATTGACGACGAACCCCAAATCGTAGAGATTTGTCGCGACTACCTCAAAGCCGCCGGCTTTGAGGCGCTGACCGCTGGCGATGGGGCGAGCGGCCTGGCGCTTGCCCGCCGCGCCCGCCCTGACCTGATCGTTTTGGATCTGATGCTGCCTGGCATGGATGGCCTGGAC
>CAIQJJ010000533.1 GCA_903872065.1 uncultured Anaerolineales bacterium
ATGCGCCGACCTGACTTATCATACTTTGGTCTTGCTGGCGGCCAAGCAGATCGCACCCGCGCAAATCCTGGCTGAATTGGAGCGCCGCCACCGCTGATTTTGCGGCGTTTCGGAAATGCTTCGGCAATGCTTCGACAAGCTCAGTATGCCTGATAGAGAGCGGTGCTTCGGCAATGCTTCGACAGGCTCAGCATGCCTGATAGAGAGCGGCGCTTCGACAATGCTTCGACAGGCTCAGCATGCCTGATAGAGAGCGGCGCTTCAGCAATGCTTCGACAAGCTCAGCATGCCTGTCGGCAATGCTTCGACAGACTCAGCATGCCTGAACACGGCATGCCTTGCAGAGCCTCTGAGCTTGTGGCGGGCGGTTACTTGCGATCAAATTCCCCACGGTTGAGCAGCTCGAAGAACTTCTCCACCACGCGCGGATCGAACTGCCGGCCCGATTGCGACAGAATATACTCTTTGAGCTTGGGGATTTCCCAGGCCGGGTGGTAGACGCGCGCATACAACAAAGCATCCCAGACATCTATAATGGCAAAGATGCGCGCCGCCAGGGGAATTTCTTCCCCTTTCAACCCGCGCGGGTAACCTGAACCGTCCCATCGTTCGTGGTGGGCGTAGGGGATATCCAGCGAGGGGCGCAGATAAGAGATGGCGGCAAGCATTTCCAGGGCGTAAAGAGGATGTTTGCGCATGATCACCCAATCCTCCTCGCTGAGCGGGCCAGGTTTTTGCAAGATGGCATCTGGCACCGCGATCTTGCCAATATCGTGCAGCAGCGCCCCGCGCTGGATATACTTTATCTGCTCCTCCGGCATACCCATGGCCGCTGCCAGTTTGAGCGTCATCGCTGTAACGCGCTCACTGTGACCCTCCAACTCGTGATCGTGCAAGTCCATCGCTTTCGACCAGCCGCGCAGGGTTTCTTCGTAGGCTTCGGCCAGGTTGCGATGGGCGCGCTGCAAAGCCTCTTCCGCCTGCCTCTTTTCGGCGCGCAGCCGTTTTTGCTGCAAAGCGCTCTCAATGGCCGGCCCCAGGCGTCCCAGGCGGTCTTTCAGCAAATAGTCTGAGGCGCCTTGCTTCATACATTCAATGGCCGCTTCCTCGATGCTGCCGGTGACGACAATGAAAGGGATGTCTAACTGGCGTTCTTGCAGCAAGTGCAGCGCGTTCAGCGCAGTAAACTGCGGCAGGCTGTAATCGGCCAGGATCAAATCCAGCGCTGGATCCAGGCTGGCGACATAGTCTTTTTGGGTATCCACGCGTTTCCAGTCGGCGTTATAACCCGCCAGGCGCAGTTCAAAGAGGGTTAGCTCAACATCTTCGGGGCGATCTTCAAGAAACAAAATTTTTAATAGGGTCATATCAGACCTCTTTGATTGGCGTGCGCGGCAGGCTGAAGAAAAGCGTCGCGCCTTGTTCCGGCGCCGATTCAGCCCAAATGCGTCCATGATGGCGGCGGATGATGCGTTGAACCATGGCGAGGCCTACTCCGGTGCCTTCGTAGTCCTCAACTCGATGCAGCCTTTGAAAAACGCCAAATAGCTTGTTTACATATTTCATGTCGAAGCCGATTCCATTGTCGCGTACGAAATAAGTTTGTTCACCTGGAGATTCGATGCAGCCGATTTCAATGCGCGCCGTTACGCGCTGCCGTGTGAATTTGACTGCATTGGAGATTAAATTAAACCACACTTGATAAATCAAATCGGGATCGCCGCTGCAATTGGGCAGCGCGCCCATCTGAACTTGAATTTGCCGGCCCTCAATTTCTAGCCTGAAGCAATCCACTGCCTGGTTGGCGAGCGAGGTCATATTGACCTGCTGGATGGTCAGGGGTTGGCGGCCCATGCTGACAAAATTTAGCAGATCGTCAATTAACTGACCCATATATTGGGCATTTTGGCGGATCACGTCCAGGTAACGCCTTGCTTCGGGCGGAAGCTGCGCCGCATGGTCGTGCAGCAAAATATACGAAAAACCGTTCAGGGCGCGCAATGGGGCGCGCAAATCGTGCGAAACGGCATAAGAGAAGGCTTCCAGTTCGCGGGTTGAAGCTTCCAGCATGACGGTGCGTTCATTGACGCGCTGTTCCAGCTCATCATTGATGCGGCGGATTTGCTCATCGGCTTTTTTCCGCTCAGTAATGTCACGGAAGAAGACAGTCATACGATTTGCACCCGTTTGGAAAGCGTGGATATCAAAAGCGCCCTGGATCTGGCCCTCATTATAACTGACTTGTTCGTCCTCGTAGCTTTCCCCGTTGGCGGCGATGCGGCGATAGATATCGGGGATGGGGGTATTGGCTAACGCCGGGAAAGCCTGTTCGATGGTTTTGCCGATATAGGCGCTGTGATCAACGCCCAAAATTTGATCTGCAGCTCGATTATAGCCGATAAAGACCAATTGATTATTGCGATCTCGTTCATAAGAATGCGCTCCAAAAGGGGCTGCATCAATGATCGCTTGCAGCAGGTTCTCGTTTTCGCGCAGCCCGGCCCGTGATTGTTCGAGAGAATTGGTGCGTTCCTGGATATGATATTCAAGTTCACGGTTGAGGCGTTGAAATGCTTTCCAGGCTTCTCGACGTTCATTGGCAATCGCGCCCATCACCAGGCTGGTGATTGCCAAAGTTGCCAGGTAGATTTGCAGTTGCAGCAGAGCATGGCCTGGGTTGAGACTGAAAGGGCCTTGCCCCTGGCTGTCTGCGGAAAGGGTTGCGCCAATGACGATGGCCGCGATCACGGCTGCGGAGGTAATGACTTCGCGCTGGCGGAAGCGCGCCGCCGACCAGCCGAGCAGCACCAGCGTCAGGTAAGGGAGCGGCTGGGTCATATCATTGGGCAGCCAGTTGCCAAAAATCGCCAGGATCATAATTAAGCTGACGAGCAGCATCAAGGTCACTTCAATGCAGCGTGAACGAACCCACCCCAGGCGCATTTCATTCCACCACACCAGGATAACCGGCGCGGCCAGGAGCAAACTGGTCAGATCGCTTAACCACCATTCCCACCATCTTTGAGCCAGGGCCAGTCCATCAAGGACTGCCGGAGGATTGAAGATCACCTGGAACGTCGCCGCGACCAGCGCCCCGCTGCCAATGGCGCAAAAATAACCTGCCAGGCTGCGCACTGTGGCAAATGGGTTGGGTCTTTTGCTCAGGCGTTGGAGCAGCCAGAGCGCCAGCAGCGCTTCGAGGACGCTGCCACTGCTGACGCCAAGCGCCTCTAGGATGGGCTGTTCGTGCATCAAACGGAACAGGAATGCGCCAAGCCAGACGCCGGGCCACAAGCGGATTCCCCATAAGTAAAGGCTCGCCAGCGCCAGGCTCGCCGGCAGCCAGAGCGGGCCAGGTTGGCTGGGCGGGGCGACTGCTTGCCAGGAGAAGCGCCCGGCAAATTGCCAGTTGAACTGCGCCAGGAAAAGATAAGCGACCGCCAGGAGGAGCGCATTCAGGATGAGCCTTTGTGCAGATTGCCCAATTAGAGATGTTTTGGATTTTTCCTTGACACTCATACTGCTCTCGCGTATAATCCGGTCGCTTCGTTCCTCGATAGCTCAATAGGCAGAGCGGGCGGCTGTTAACCGCTAGGTTCCAGGTTCGAGTCCTGGTCGAGGAGCCTGATGATTAGAAACATCCTGTAAGTAGATACTTGCGGGGTGTTTTTGTTTCTGGGAGATATACAATTAGCGCGGCGTCTCGCCTCGGCGCAGGCGGTCGCTTGCTTCTTCGGTGAGTGGGATCAATACTTGAATATGCGTTCCTTTTCCTTCTGCTGAATCAATCCGCAGCAGGCCGCTGACCAGTTCAGTTCGTTCGCGCATATTCACCATCCCCAAACTGCCGCGCGTCTCATAAGTCGAGTCGACAGCCCCAACATTGAACCCTACCCCGTCGTCTTGAATCTCCAGGCGCGCCAGGTCGCTGCCGGCAAATTTTAGCCTGACCCAAATGTGCGCGGCCTGGGCGTGTTTGCGGGCATTGTTCACTGCTTCTTCAGCGATATAAAAGATCACGCCTTGTTTGCCCATCTCAAGTTGTTCGACCACTTTTGCATCGGCCTGGATAATCACATTCTGGCTGTAGGTGTCTTTCATCTTGTCCGCCATGGCCTCAAAGGCTGCTACCAGACCTTGCGATTCCAGGATCAGGGGACGGAGGGTGAATAACATGTGACGGATTTCTTTTGTGGTGCGGCGCGCCAGGTCCTCAATCTTATAAAGCTCCTCGGCGCCGGCTTTGGGGTCGCGTTCCATCAAGCGCCGGGCAAAATTCACGCGCATGGCAATCGCGGCTACAGATTGGGTTGGGCCATCGTGCAAGTCGCGGGCTAATTTCTTGCGCGCTTCTTCTTGCGATTCGGCCATGCGCTCTTTTTCTTGCGCCAGGTCGCCATACAGACGCGCATTTTGCAGGGCAGTGACGGTTTGCTGACCGATGAGATCCAGAATTTCGCGATGGGCGGGAATAAAGAACGCTGGGTCGCTGTGGGCAAAAAACATGATCCCATAATTCTCTAAATGCACGCGCAGTGGAATGCAGTAGATCGCCTTGCAATTGCGCAGCGACGCCAGGGATTCTAATTCAGGATCATTGGCAATCTCTTTGGAAAACACGGCGACGCCCTCTTCGATGGTTTTGGCCAGGACGCCGCTGCTGCCGGGCAATTTGACTTGCAGGTCGAAGGGGGTAAAATGCCTGGCTGAACCGACGATCAGGTGAGGCGGCCCGCTTGCATTGGTTGAGAATAACAACACCGCACGGATCAGTTGATTGGTGGGGGTCTGTGGTGCGTTGAGGACATCCGCACTCAGGTCAAGGGCAGTATCCATCACCCGCTGATAATTAAGGGTAGCAGTAAGGGCTGAGATCAGGTTATAGATGGTGCGCAGTCGCTGGCGTTCGGCTTGAATGGCGCGTTCACTTTCGCGCCGCGTGGTTTGTTGAAAGCGCTTCTGTTCTGCATTCTGGCTGATGGCAACAAAAAGATATGCCAGGATAAATCCAACCAGTATCCCTCCCAGGCCAATTAATCCAGCCAGCATCAGAGCATTAGGAGTCCCGTCGAACATGACTTTATGATAACCCAAAAATGTTGGAAGCGCAAAGAGTCTTTAAGACATTTTTCACGGCATCATCTTTTCCAAGATCGGGATGGCTGCCAGAATGGCGCGGGCGCGGTGGCTGAGGGTGTTCTTTTCAGCCATACTGAGCTCGGCCATGGTGCGCCCCAATTCGGGCAATAAGAAAATTGGGTCATAGCCAAAACCATCATGGCCGCGCTCCTGGGGGATGATCTCGCCGGGGCAAAAACCTTCCACCAGTTGCACTGTCCCCTCTGGGGCGGCCAGGGCCACGGTGCAGCAAAAGCGCGCCCGCCAGGGATGTGGTCGCCCGGCCAGTTGCTCAAGCAGATGGGCGCGTCGATCGGCATCTGTGGCTTTGGGTTTGGGCGAGTAGCGCGCCGAATACACGCCCGGCGCGCCGTTTAAGGCTTCAACTTCAAGGCCAGAATCATCCGCCAACGCCAGCATTCCGCTTGCCTGGGCAAATGCGATGGCTTTCAAGGCGGCGTTGGCGGCGTAAGTAGCGCCGGTTTCAGCAACATCCAGGTTCAAGCCAAGCGCGCCAGGGCTGATCAAGTGGATCGGATGATTCTCGAACAAAGCCTGAATCTCACGCAATTTACCGCGATTGTTGGTGGCAATAAGGACAGACAGCATCGATTCTCCAGGTTGAAGCAAGTTTAGAGATTGATTATAGCCGTTCTGCTGTCAGTCGTCACGTGGTTTCGAGGTTTTAATTCCTCTTGCCACGCCTTTCAGCGTGGGCTATAATCGCTGCGGCTAACTCCAAATCTATGTTTAAGAGGCAAAGAAAGTATGATTGATGTAAACGATTTGCGCAAAGGGGTGACCTTTGAATTTGATGGTAAGCTCTATAAAGTGCTCGATTATCACCACCACAAACCGGGGCGCGGCAATGCCACAATCCGGATTAAGGCGGTGGATTTGCGGACAGGTACGACGCTAGAAAAAACCTTTCAGTCTGGCGACCGCGTGCAAGACGCCCGGCTTGATTTCCACAATGTCCAGTATCTTTACAATGATGGCGAACTGTATTATTTCATGGATCTGGAAACCTATGAGCAGCCGGCCATTCGCTCTGAGATCCTGGGCGAATCGGCTGGTTTTTTGACCGAGAATCTTGAAGTTAAACTCACTTTCTATCAAGGCGAGGCTTTGGATGTTGAACTGCCGATGACGGTTGACCTCAAGGTTGTCTCAGCCGAGGTTGCGGTGCGCGGCGATACTGCGACCGGCGTCACCAAGAAGGTTAAAACGGAAACCGGCATGGATGTGATGGTGCCGGCGTTTGTCAACCAGGGTGATAAAATCCGCGTCAACACCGAAACCGGTTCTTATGTGACACGGGTTTGAGGGCGAGGATTGACAGTTGATCCTCATCCTTCGGTTTTCTTTGAATACTCATGCGTACCCCTGCTGGTAAAGAATGCCGTTATTTTTATGGCGATTATCATCGCGGCCACCACCGTGAGGAATGTCGCTTGTTAGATGACGATCCCTCGACGCCGCCTACCTGGACGCCTGATCTGTGCCGCGCCTGTCCCACGCCGGGCATTTTAATGGCGAACGCTTGCCTTTATATGGAATTAAAGGCCACGGTAACGCGGCCTTTTCCTTTTATCCAGCGCCAGGTGCGCGTGCGTCCTTATTGCACCAAAACTCATCGGGAGGGCTTCGATGCGCACATTGGCTGCGGCGAATGCCATCCCTTGCCCGACATCTTTGGGGAAAAAACCTCGTGACTGTTACTTTATTATTGGACCTGGACGATACTTTGTTGATCAATCCGATGGACGCCTTTTTGCCAGCCTACCTCAAGGGGCTGGGGGCGCGCCTGGCGCCTTATGTCGCCCCCGATCGGATGGTGAAGACTTTGTTGGCGGCCACTGGCGAGATGACGCGCAACCGGAGGCCCGATCAGACCCTGGAAGCGGTCTTTGACGCTGCTTTCTATCCCGCCTTGGGGTTGGAAAAATCCCAGGTGCATCCCACCATTGCGGCTTTTTACGCGGAAGGATTCCCTCAGCTCAAAAAGTTGACTTCGCCGAATCCTCAGGCCGCAGCCCTGGTCGAGGAAGCGCGCCGTCGCGGCTGGCAGATTGGCATCGCTACCAACCCAATTTTCCCTCGCACGGCGATCGAGCAGCGCATTCGCTGGGCTGGTTTCTCACCGCAAGACTTTGACTTTACGCCGTCTTACGAGACCTTTCATTTTGCCAAGCCATCCCCGGCTTATTTTGCTGAGTTCCTGGCGCAAATGGGCGGGGTGGATGGCGCAGTGGTGATGGTGGGCGATGATTGGGAGAATGACATTGTCGCCGCCAAACAAGCCGGCCTGGCGGCGTACTGGCTGAATCCGGAGGGCGACGGCGATTTAAGCGGGGTTCTCGCCTGGGTTGACGCCCTGCCTGAGAAGGAAGCGATGGGCTTTTCCACGCCGACGGCCGTTTTGGCCGCTCTGCGGGCTGCCCCGGCGGCTCTGCAGACCTTTGGCGTTTTCTCGCCGCAGGAGGCGTGGTGTCAGCCGCCGGCTCTCAACGAATGGTGTTTTACTGAGATTCTCTGTCACTTGCGAGATGCGGAAATTGAAGTGAACCTGCCGCGCCTGAAGGCGGTCTTGACCGAAGACAATCCTTTTCTGCCCGGCGAGGATATGGATACCTGGAAGGATACGCGGCATTACGACCGGCAGGATGGCGCGTCTGCCTTGCAAGCTTTCATGGCCGCCCGCCAGGAATTGTTGGCGCTGTTGGAACCCCTGCCATCGGCGCTGCAAGGGGAATGGCTGCGCGCGGCGCGCCACGCGATTTTTGGCCCGACCCAATTGTTTGAAATGATCACTTTTGTGGCTGAGCATGACCGCCTGCATGTGCGCCAGGCGAAAGCGGCTTTGTCTTGGGTGCTAAAGGGTTGATCGAATGACACACTTGCTTTACCAGACCGATAGTTATTTACAAACCTTCACCGCGGTGGTGACCGGCGTAGATGCTGAGGCGCATGCCGTGATTTTGGATCAGACCGCCTTTTACCCGGGCGGGGGCGGCCAGCCCTGCGATGTGGGCGCTCTGACCATGGATGGCGCTGTCATCCCGGTGACTCGCGTCCGCAAGGCTGGCGCCGATGTTTTGCACCTCCTGCCTCCAGAAGCCCCTTTGCCAGCGTTGAGCGCCTCTGTGAGCGGTCAAATTGACTGGAAGCGGCGTTATGCCCTGATGCGGACGCACACCGCTCTACACGTTTTGTGTGGGGTTGTGTTTCGCGACTACGGCGCGTTGGTCACTGGAGGGGATATGGATCCCTTGCAAGGGCGGATGGATTTTGAGTTTGAGACCATGCGCAAGGAGTTGGTGCAAACCATCGAGGCGGCGGTCAATCGCGAACTGACGGCCGCGCGCCCGGTGCGCGTCGCCATCTTGCCGCGTGAGGAAGCCTTTCAAATTCCCGATCTGATCCGCACCAAAATTAACTTGCTGCCCGAGGGCATTCCTCAGGTGCGAGTGGTTGAAATTGTCGGCCTCGATTTGCAAGCCGATGGCGGCACGCATGTTGCCAACACAGCCGAAGTGGGCAGTGTGCGGGTGGTGGATTATAAGAGCAAAGGCAAGATTAACAAGCGCCTGTATATTGAACTGCCAGGCGCATAACCTGGCAGCTCACAAAACCAGCCCGCTGCGCCGTTTCAAAAAACGACCCATCCCGGCGCGTCCCAACCAACGTCCATCTTCTACAATCCATTGGCCGCGCAGCATCACTTTTTCGGGCATTCCCACCAATTCCCACCCCTCGTATAGATTGTAGTCGGTGCGGTGTTGGGCGTAAGCTGTTCCGTAAGTGACGCGGCGTTCTGGATCCCAGACCACCAGGTCAGCATCGGAGCCAGGCAGCAGCGCGCCTTTTTGCGGGTAAAGGCCGAAGATTTTGGCCGGGTTGGCGCTGTTCAGGGCGACAAATTGCTGCGGGCTGAGCCGGCCAGCGCCCACGCCGTAGGTCCACAATACTGGCAGGCGGTCGCCCACTCCGGGCAGGCCGTTGGGAATTTTGGTGAAATCCTCTCGGCCCAGTTCTTTGCCTGGAATGGCGATTTCCTGGCCTTCATACAGGATCGGCTGTGCGCCATTGAAGAAGAAGGGACAATGATCGGTGGCGATCGTTTGCAGCGTCCCTTCTTGCAGGCCTTGCCATAGACGGGCGTTGTCGGCGGCGGCGCGCATGGGCGGCGCGCAGACCCATTTGGCCCCATCCGGGCGGCGCAGATGATCCTCGGTAAAGAAAAGATACTGTGGGCAGGTTTCGCCCATTACGGGCAGGCCGTGTTCCCTGGCATATTGAATTTGATCCACCTCGCCAGCGGCGTTGGTATGGACAATGTAGAGCGGCGCGCCGGCTTGCGCCGCCAGCGCCGCCCCGCGCAGGGTAGCTTCCACCGCGCCCCAGGCTGGCCGGGTGCGGGCGTGCCATTCGGCGCTGCAATGGCCGGCCCGCCGCGCCTCGGCGATCAAAAGTTCGATCACATCCCCGTTTTCGGCGTGCAGCAGGGTTAAAATGCCGTGTTCTTTGGCAATGCGCATCACCTGAAAGATTTCTCCATCCCCCAGGCGCAGGCGGCCGTTGTAAGCGGTGAAAACTTTGAGACTGGTGATACCCAGGGCGGGCAGGTCGGCGATTTCTTGCGCCACAGCTTCATCGAAATGGGTGATATTCATGTGAAAGCCGAAATCTATGCAGGCTTTGCCGCCCAGGGCAGGATCGGCTTTGGCGCGCCAGGCTTCAACCCCTACCCGCAAACCGCCCCGCTCCTTGGTGGAAAGCTCATCCGCCCCCGGATGGGGGACAAAGTCTATCACTGTCGTGACGCCGCCAAAGGCGGCCGCTTTGTGGCCGGTGTAGTGATCATCCGAGGAAACTGTGCCGGGCATGGGCAGATCGAAGTGCGTATGGGCGTCTACGCCTCCAGGGGTGATCATTTTGCCCTGGCAGTCCAGCGCCTGGCTGGCGTTCAGCCCCTGGCCGATGGCGCGGATTTGCTCGCCTTCAATCAAGATATCGGCGCGGAAAATATCCGCGGCGGTGATCAGGGTGGCGTTTTTAAGCACGAGGGACATGGCAATCCTTGCAGAGGGTCAGCGAATGACCCATAATGGGTCAAAGAAACTATCTACCAGGGTTTCGGGCAGCCTGGTTGGGAAGACACTGCAGGAGCCGCTGGCCGTGTATTTGCGCAAAACGACATTATCCACGTAGGCTCCTTCGGAATAGTTGTTGGTCGAATTGGTGCGGAAGTAAAACTGTACCCACACCTGGGGTCTGCCGATCAAGGAGATGGTGGTATCGGTTGAGATAGGAAAGGCGTTGAAATCCATAACCACATTTTGCCAGAGGTTATTGGTGAAGCCAGAGAAGCACTTGCCCTGGTAATTGACCCCATCCGTCGAAACTGTGCGGCACAGGCTGTCCACACTGGGTTCACTGTTCAGCCAGAGAGCAAAACGCCATTCGGCGCATTTTGCGTCGTACAGGCTGAATGGCCCATAAGTCATGCGCGAGTCGGCTTCGTTGGGGTAGTTGCTGCCGCAGCTAATGCCGCTGCCCTGCGCTCCCCCGCCAACAGCCCAGGCGCTGGAACTGCCCTGGCTGGCGCGGCAGTTGCGTTGATTCCACATATATTCGCCAGTGCCGATATTGGTATCCGCCACTTGCCAGGCGCCCGGAAAAGCGCCCTCAAAGCCGTCTTCCAACAAAGTGACCCATCCAATCTCTGTTGAGGTTGCAGTGGGTGTGGCCGAACTGGTTGGGGTAGCAGAGGTTGTTGGGGTGGCGGTGGGCGTGGCCGAAGCGGTTGGGGTAGCAGAAGGCGTTGGGGTGGCGGTGGGTGTACCAGAAGGAGTTGGCGTCCCAGAGGCAGTAGCGGTGGCGCTGGCGGTTGGCGTGGCGGAGGGCGTCGCGGTGGCGCTTGCTGTGGGGGTGGGGGACAGAGTGGCTGTGGCGCTGGGCGTTCCAGTCGGAGTGGAGGTTGATGTTGACCAGACGATGGGCGCCTGCCTGATAATGGGCAGATAGGCGCGCATTAACGGGCCTACTTCAAAGCGGCGCACGGCCGTTTCCATCTGTCCATAAGGTTGAACCCATTCATGGACGTAGAGCGATAACCAACCCGGCTTGCGGAGCAGGCTGGTGGGGAGCGTGACCCTTAATTCACTGCTGCTGACAAAAGTGGTGGTAAACACCGTATTGCTGATGAAGACTGTCGAACTGGTATTGAAGTTGGCCCCCAGGACGCGCAAGGCAATCGCCGGCCCGCCAACCGTGGCCGAAATTGGATCGAGAGAGGTAATCCGTGGCAAGGCCGCGACCGCGCGGGATGCATTGAGCAGCCCAGCGCCGCAGAGCGATGGGTTGCAAGAGCTGCCCGCCGGAAATTCGGTGACAGTGTCTTGTAGAATGTCGCGCACCTGCCCTGGGGTAAGGGAGGGACTGAGTGAAAATAGCAGGGAGATCACCCCGCTCACCTGCGGCGCGGCCAGGCTGCTGCCGGCGCCAAAGGCGTAGCCATCTTGCTCCGGCCATTTCAACCCACTGTTGCTGGTCGAATAAATTCCGTCGAGCGGGTTGAGGCTGACATCGCCGCCGGGGGCGCTGATTGCCACCCCCGCCCCGCGATTGCTGTATGGGGCGAGATTTCCCTGGCGGTCGAGCGCCGCAACGGTCAGAACGCCATTGCAGTTCGCCGGGAAGTAATTGGCAGCCTCGGCGCCGTTATTGCCGGCGCTGGCGACGACCACCACACCTTTGGCGTTGACTTCGTTAATTGCATTTTGAAAGAGCGCCGGGCAAGTTCCCTCCCCAACCAGGCTCAGGTTGATCACTGCGGCCGGGTAGAGATTCTTCGGCGCGCCGCTAACTGGCAGACCGGCTGCCCAGAGGAGCGCATCCACCAGATCGGAAGACCGTCCGCCGCATTTTCCCAGGACGCGCACCGGCAAAAAGCGAACATTCCAGTTGACGCCGGCGACGCCCAGGTGATTATTGCCGGCGGCGCCGATCAGCCCAGAGACGAGTGAGCCATGCCATGAACTGTTGGCGATGGGACATTTGTAATACGCGCCGGCCGGATTGCCGCTTTCCTCTGCAGTTACCCAATCTCCAGGGTCGCCGGGGATGCCATCGCGTCCGTCGCCGTCATTGGCGTTGACCTCGCTGCTGATAAAATCGTACCCTTGCAGAATGCGGTTGGCAAAATCGGCGTGCGCGGTAATGCCGGTATCTAAGACGGCCACTGTGACCGGGTTTTCGCCGCGGGCCAAATCCCAGGCCTGGACGGCGTCAATGCCATACGCGCCGGTGGTTGGCGTCAGCCACTGCCATTGTTGTACAAAGAACGGGTCATTGGGGATCAGGCTGTAAAAGATGCGCCGGTCTGCTTCTACCCAGGCCACTTCGGGCAGGGCGCTGAGACGCGCGAACAAAGCCGCAGCCTCGTCGTCAGTGAGCGCCTGCGGCAGGCGCAGCACTTGCGCGCCGCTTGAGATAGAGCGCAGGGGTGTTAACGTCATGCCGGTCGCGGTCTCCAGGCTTTGGCGCAAGCCATCCGCCTGCGCCGCATCGCGGTAAGAGACGATGATCTGATCGATTGGCCAGTGGGTCAGCGTGGAGGGGGTGTTGACAACCGCCTCGCCTGGCGGCTCTGCCTGCCCAAAGGCCAGGATGACCGCGCAAAAAGCCAGTGCGCAGAGGCAAAGGGACGCAGAAAGGATGATGCGCTTTTTCTTCATGGTTTTCTCCAGGCAGAGTGGCCTATTCTTTTATCAGGGCGGTAAAAAATCTCTCGCAAAGTCCGCAAGTTTGCAAAGCAGAGATTTTCCCTTTGCGGCTTCGCGAACTTTGCGAGAGTGATGGTGAGAGGATGGTTTAAAAAGAGATGCGCGAGGCTCAGCTCTTTGACGCGCTTAACGCTCGATACGCTCAATGATGTAATTCGGGTCTTCCTGTTCACTGCCCGTGGCTGGTGCGACCAGGATGGCGGTCTTGAAATCGGGCGCTGCCTGGCTGGAGTCAGTCCAGTTGGCGGTAAAGTTCCATGGCCCGCCGTTATATGTTCCGCAACCGCTAACCACGAAGCCGCTCAGCCCATCTACGCCGCTCAATTCTGTAGGGCTGTTAAAGGAACCGCTGGCGTAGAAGGGACCGCTGAAGGCAAAGGCATTGTTGACGATCGGCTCTTCAGGATTTTTGTGGGTGATCTTAACGTCGCCGCAGCCAGGAAGCGACACATAGACGGAAAAGTCGTCTATATAAGCCGCGTCGCTGGTTACGTAAAACTCATCGCCCGTAGTGCTCTTCCAGAAACCGGGGGTAGCGCCGCTGCCTGGTGGGGGCGTCGGAGTCGAAGTCGGAGTGGGGATAATGGGAGCGGAAAACCAATCCAGGGGCGCTTTTTTGATGATCGGCAGGTACGTGCGGTTGAGCGGGCCAACCTCGAAGCGTTTCGCTTCGGTGGTGACGTTCCCGTAAGGGGTAGTTCCACTGAGAGAGATAGACAGCCAGCGAAGTTTGCTCATCATGGCCGGGGTGAGCAAGGCGCGCAGCTCGCCGCTGTTGACAAACGTAGTTGCAACGGCTGCCTGGTTGATGGCAATGGCAGAAGTGTTGTTAAAGTTCGTTCCCAGGATGCGTAGTGTGACAGTGACCTGGCTGCCGGCAGTGACTGAGACGGGATCGGTTGCAGAAATGCGCGGCAAACTCAGCAGTGCATTCTTGGCGTTTAAAATCCCCGCCCCGCAGATTGATGTGGTACAAGTGCTGCCGGCCGGGAAAGCCGTCGCGCTTTGCTGCAAGATTTGCAGCACCTGCGCCGGGGTCAGGGCGGGCGCAACCGAATATAACAGTGAAGCGACGCCGGCTACGTGCGGCGCGGCCATGCTGGTGCCTTGATAATAGACGTAGTTCGGGTTGGCCGGCGAGGTGGCGCCGTCATTCAGGGTAGAAAGAATGCCGCCGGTCGCGCCGTCGTTCCTTTGATCGCCGCCGGGAGCGGCGATTTCAACCACCGAGCCGAAGTTGCTGTAGGGGGCGCGGCTGCCCGCGCGGCCGGTCGAGGCGACCGTGATCACCCCGTTGCAGCTTGCCGGACTGGCTCCAGATGCGTCAATATTGTCGTTGCCGGCGGCAACGACAAACACCGCCCCGGCGGCGGTAATCTCATTGATCGCGTTTTGGGTGGTTATGTCACAGGCATGGATGCCGCCCAGGCTTAAGTTGAGGACTTTGGCGGGAGTTTTGTTGACCGGTATTCCGGTTACAGCCAACCCGGCTGCCCAGCGCGCCCCATCGGCAATATCTGAAGTGTAGCCGCCGCATTTGCCCAGCACGCGGATCGGCTGAATTTGGGCGGCCCAGTTGATTCCGGCCACTCCCGTCTTGTTGTTGCTGGCGGCGCCGATCGTGCCGGCTACGTGGGTGCCGTGCCAGGAACTGCTGCTGACGCCGCAGCCTTTGAAATCGCCTGAAGCATTTTCGGCGGCGCTGATCCAGTCGCCTGGGTCGGCCGGGTTGGCATCGCGCCCGTCGCCATCGTTCCCCGACAGGGGATCGTGGATGAAATCATAGCCTGCCACAAGGCGTCCGGCCAAATCAGGATGGTTGGTGATGCCGGTATCAATGACGGCGACAACCACACTGCTGGAACCGGTGCTGATGTCCCAGGCCCCGACGGCGTCAATCCCATAGTTGCTGCTGCCCGGCGGCAGCAGATCCCATTGGCTGCTATAAAGCGTATCGTTTGGGGTGAGTAAAGGAAACATGCGCCAGTCTGGTTCAGCGTATTCTATCTCAGGCAAGGCGGCCAGCTTCGCGGCAATGGCGGTCACTTCGGCCTCAGTCATGCCTTGGGCGATGCGCAGGACGTGGGCGCTGCCTGACATTTGGCGGACGTAAGTCACCTCGGTCTCGGCTGCCTGGCTCAAGCGATCGATCTCGTCGGCTTGCAAGGCGCCATCCGCATTGGTTGCAGCGTCTACCGAGCGGTACTTGATGATGATCTGGTCGGTGGAAACATCGGGCGCAACGTTGACCTGCGCCGGCAGGCTGGCCAACGCCGCGCGAAACGCCCAAGAGGGCAAGACCAATCCGATAATGACCAACGCGGTGATGGCAAAAAAGAACCTTTTTCCTTTTGCGAGCATGGGTTTTCTCCTTTTACAACGTAAGATTGAATCGTTTACAAGCGACTCTGCGTCGCCTGAAATGATATTCAGGAACCAGAATTTTATCATTTCAATTTTGTTCCTTATTTATACCGTTGCCAACGGTCAATGTCAATCGGTGTTTTTTTTAATCTTTTGGTCAATCAAGGCTGGTCGCCCAGGGCATAGAACCAGCCTTCTCGGCTGGCGACGTACAGCCGGCCCGGTACGACCGCCATCCCGGCGATGTCCTCGCCCACTCCCACGTTGATTTGCCAGGCGGGTTTGTCGGCGCCGGCGGCGATCCCGGCGCAGTTAATTTTCCCCGTGAAACCCGAATTGCACAAATAAACGGTTGAGGCGCTGTCCACCGCGGCCAATTTGCTGCCGCGGTCAGGCAAGCGCAGGATATTGGACAGGACCTTCCCCTCAGCGTCAAACCACACCAGGCGGGTATCGCCCCACAACGTTGAATAAAACAGCAGCATCCAACCGTTGGGGGTAATGACCGCATCCGCAGGGTAGTACGGGACAGCGCCGGCCGGGTCCCATTGTGTGGTCAGAGTGATCTCGATCCCGGCATCGCCCATGCGCCAACGCAGCAGACCGTGCCCGTTGCGCAAATAGTTTAGCCCATCTGCGCCAACGATGAACGCCGGATCGCTAAATTCCATTTCTTGCAAGGGCAGCCCCTTCAGATCCAGCGGATACCCTCCTTGGGCGGCCAGGGCAACGTTTTTGGCAAACAAGTAAGCCCCTTTGGCGCTCAAGCGAGGTTCAAGCTCAAGGTATGGTCGTGAGACCAGGGTTTGCCAGGCAGGTTTTCCATCTGCTGAAACAGCCTGGACGATGTGGGCGGCGGTATAGTAAATCGTTCCATCCGGGCCGACGATTGGGCCGGCGGAAGCCGGGTTTTTGCTTTGGGCTGGCGAATACCAGCGCAAAGCGCCATCCGTGTCCAAGGCGGAGAGGCCGCCATCTTTGTCGGCCAGGTAAATTTGCCCCTCCGACCCCAGGGCCGGCGCGCCGATGGGAACATGCTCTAATTGAATCTGCCAAAGCGCCTCTCCAGACGGATTGAGCATTTGGAGCGAGCGATCGCTGCCGGCCAGGAGGATATTCCCCTCGCGCGTCACCGCCGGGCCGCCGGCCAATCCTCCGGGGATATTGACTTGCCATAAGATTTGCGGGTTTTGCGGCCCTGTGGCCGGCGTCCAGCGCGTTCCCTGGGCGTCGTGGCGTTCACTGGCCCACAGGTGCTCGCCGGGGATATTGGGCGACTCGGCGGCGGCGGTAGCTTTGGGGGCTGGCTGCGAAGATTTCCAATTCAGGCCTCCCCAGAGCAATAGTCCGAGCAGGACAACTCCGCTCAACCAGAGCGAATTGGTCTCAAACCATCCGCCGATCGCCGGCGCGGCGCTGCTTTCGAGCCAATCGCCGAGCGCGCCGCGCAAGAAGAAAAGCCGCCGGGGGGCGCGCATCCGTTCCGGCGACAGCGCCAGGCGCAATCCCTCGCCGAGCAGGTTGAAACTCAGAATGAGCAGAAACACAATTCCGCCCAAGATGATTAATCCCCATGGATCGGTCAGCTTGGTCAGGGCAATCGAAAGCATTTGGCCTAGTTCGGGCAGCCCGGCCACATTGACCGCGACAAAATCGCTGATTTCGATCCAAACGCCGCCCCCAATGTAATATCCCAGGAAGCCTAATTCCGCCGAAACCAATAAGACACCGCTGATTTCAAAAGCCAGCAGCATCCATACCAGCGGCATGATTTGGCGCAAGACATGGACGATTAAAATATGGATTTCTGACGCCCCTAAAGCCTGCGCCGCCTCAACATAAGTCTGGCGTTTGATCAGGCGCGTTTGCTCGCTGACCAGGCGCGCCGTCTCAGCCCAGCCGTTGAGGGTCAGGCCGACGATAAAGGCCAGCAGGCCGCGCTGAATGCCAACGGCAGAGATGCCGCCCAGGGCGACCAGCAGGACGGGGAGCGCCAACGCCCACCCGATTAAGTTTTCCAGGAGGCGTCCCAATCGGCCGCTGAACCAGCCGGCCGCCAGGCCAATGACAAGCCCCAAGATCAGGCGCACTGTGGCGACGGCGGTCACCATCATCAAGGTTGGGCGGATGCCCCACAGGATGCGGCTGAGCAGATCGCGCCCAAAGCTATCGCTGCCCAGCCAAAAGCCAGGCACACGCAGCGGCGGATAAGGCGGCGAGCGCAAAACGCCGTCCACGCGCATCACCGAATGTTCTTCCATCGGGTTGAACGGGGCCAGGTTAGGGCCCTGCCACGCCAGCAGCAAGGTCAGCAGGGCAAAGAACCCGCCGATCCACAAGGGCCAATTGATGCGATGCAGCCTAGCGCGCATCACACCTCCCTCAGGCGCGGGTCGAAGGCGCGCCCCAATACCGAAGCCAGCAGATCGGCCAGGAGAAAGACCGCCGCCATGACGGTCAGCAGGCCAGCCAGGAGCGGCGGGTAGAGAAAGTTATCGGAGCGGGACGTGATCACCAAAGAAGAGGCAAACAGGCGGCCCATGCCCGGCCAGTTGAACAGGCGCTCGACGATGATGAGTTCAGCCATTAGCAAACGTACTGATCCGGCGATCACCAACATCACCGGCGCGAGGATATTCCGGAAGGCATGCCGGCGGCGGATGCGCGCCAGGTCTTGTCCAATACTGCGGGCGACCATGACGTACTGTTTGCCCAGTTCGCCGGTCAGCAAGCCCGCGGTAACTTGGGCGATTTGCACAGTTGGGCGAACGACCAATGCCAGTGTTGGCAGGACTAAGTGGGCGTCCCAGCCAAAACCTTGAAATGGCAGGAGCGGTTCTCCTCCCGGCCCCCAGATCAGGTAGATCACTGACAGGCTGATGAACCAAATGCCCACAAAAAAGCTGGGCGAAGCCAATCCCATCGTTGCCAGCAGCGTCAGCCAGTTGGCGACGCGCGGCGGGTTGGAATAAGCGGCGCGCATCCCCAAGAAAATTCCTAGCAAAGCGCTGAAAGCCAGTGAGAGCGCCAACAGCCCCAGGCTGGCCTCGCTGGCTCTGAGAATGGCTTGTGCGACCGGTTGGCGGTTGGGCAAGACCCCCCAATCGCCGCTCAACCCGGCTTGTAAATAGCTCACATAGGCCGGAAACAAAGGAGGAATATTGATCACTCCCAGCGCATAAGGACTCTGGGTTTTTTGGATCGGGCCGATGTAGAAGGCGTATCCATAGCCTCCGAAATTGGCAAGCAGGATCACGAGCGGGAGCGTCAGCAGGCGGCGCAGCAAGAATCGGATCATCGCGACCCTTTGACCGGCTGGGGGCTCTCGCGAATGCCTAACAGCAGGGCCAGCAGTTCTGGAGAAATGTCCACTTGAGGCAGTTCCGCCGCGCCGTAGCCCTGGCTGGCCCGTTCTCGCAGCGCCTGCCAGAGCATTTGACGTTCGTCAGCCTGGATGATCAAGTCATTGATCGTTTCAGCGTTAAGCAAATATTCGCCGGTGGTGTAGAAGAAGGTGATCCGCCGCCACTTTTCAGCCCGGATAGGCTTTGAGAGGGCTTCGAGGGGGCCCAACTGAATTTTGAAATATTCCTGGTTGGCGTGCGGATGGTCGGTTTCGTCGCGCAGCAGTTCTACCCGCGTGGTTAGTTCATGTCCCTGCACCGCGGCGGCGTATTGGATACAGCTCCCCTGGTCGCCAAAAGCTCTTGTCTGATAAAAAGCCAGGTAATCCACCGCGATCACTTTAGGCGCGCTGCGCAGTGGAATGCGATACCAGCCCAAGAGGCGCGCAATTTCCAGGTCGCGTGGCGTGTTCATCACCGCCACTAAGATAAGGGACGACGGTGAAAGACTCATAGCCCTAGTTTATCATAAATGTGAACTTTAATCTTGACAGTAACTTTTGAGCGGGTATATATTGAACACAGCAATTCGATCTTTATAGAGAAATCTGCATGAAGAGGTGAGTATGAAATACGGTTATTTCGATGACCAGGCGCGGGAATATGTGATCACCCGCCCGGATACGCCGCTGCCCTGGATTAACTATTTGGGCAGCGAAGATTATTTTGGTTTGATCTCCAATACGGCCGGCGGGTATTCTTTTTATCGCGATGCGCGCCTGCGCCGCTTAACGCGCTATCGTTATAACAACGCCCCGTTTGATGTGGGTGGGCGTTACATTTACCTGCGGGATAATGTCAGTGAGGCCTATTGGTCGCCCTCCTGGCAGCCGACGCAGACCGCTCTGAAAGAATATACCTGCCGCCATGGGCTGGGCTACACCACGATAGGATCAGCATACGCCGGCATCCAGGCGGAAACGCGTTACTTTGTCCCCCTGGCTGAAAACCTGGAAATCTGGCAGCTTACTGTCACCAACCAACGCCTGGAGAGCGCCGATCTATCCATTTTTTCGAGCGTCGAGTTTTGCTTGTGGGAAGCCTGGGATGACCAGACCAATTTTCAGCGCAATTTCAGCATTGGGCAAGTCGAAGTTGAAGACGAGGTGATTTACCATAAGACCGAGTATCGTGAGCGGCGCAATCATTTTGCCTATTTTGCCTGCTCTGAGCCATTGGCCGGTTTTGATACGCAGCGCGACACCTTTTTGGGCGCTTATCGCGGCTGGAACCGTCCCCTGGCGGTGGAAAACGGTCAATCTTTCAACTCGATCGCTTATGGGTGGGCGTTGATTGGTTCTCATCATGTCAAAATTGTGTTGGCCCCCGGCGAGTCGCGCCAGATTCGCTTTGTGCTAGGCTACCAGGAAAATCCCCAGGATGATAAGTTCGATCCGCCCGGCTCGCAAATATTAAACAAACGCCGCGCCAAACCGACCATTGAGAAATATCTGCAAGAATTTCATGCCAATGCGGCTTTCGAGGCGCTGCAAAAGTATTGGGATGAACTGTTAAGTGTCTACCAGGTTGAGACGCCTGACCCGCATACCGACCGCATGGTGAATATCTGGAATGCCTACCAGTGCATGGTGACTTTCAATATGTCCCGCTCGGCCTCGTTCTACGAAAGCGGTATTGGGCGCGGCCTGGGTTTCCGCGACTCCAGCCAGGATTTGTTTGGCTTTGTGCAAATGGCGCCGGAACGCGCTCGCCAGCGGATTCTCGACCTGGCTGCCACACAGCTCCCCTCCGGCGGGGCCTATCATCAGTACCAGCCGCTCACCAAGCGTGGCAATAATGACGTTGGCTCGAATTTTAACGATGACCCACATTGGTTGGTTCTGTCTGTCGCCGCATATCTGAAAGAGACGGGCGACTGGGGGATTTTGAATGAATCTGTCCCCTATGATAACGCGCCTGGTTCTGAGACGCCCTTGCTCGAACATCTCCAGCGCAGCATTCAATACACCCTGGATCGGCTGGGGCCGCACGGCCTGCCGCTGATCGGCCGCGCCGATTGGAACGACTGCCTCAATCTCAATTGCTTCTCCGATACGCCGGGGCAATCTTTCCAGACGACGACCAATAAAGATGGCAAAACCGCTGAAAGCATCTTCATCGCTGCCTTGTTTGTGCAATCTTGCAAAGAGATGGCGCTGCTGCTGCGCTGCTGCCCATTGGACATTCCCTTGCCATCGGCTGATGATTACCTGGCGCTTGCCGGGAAAATGACGCAAACGGTCTATACTCACGGCTGGGATGGGGAATGGTTCTTGCGCGCCTATGATGATTTTGGCCATCCGGTGGGATCCAGGCAGTGCGCGGAAGGACAAATTTTTATCGAGCCGCAGGGCTACTGCGTCATCGGCGGGATCGGTTTGGAGAATGGCTATGCTCAAAAGGCGCTTGATTCGGTTAATAAGCGCCTGGCGACCAAACACGGCATTGTCCTTCAACAGCCGGCTTATTCGCAGTATTACCTGCACCTGGGCGAGATTTCCTCCTACCCGCCGGGCTACAAAGAAAACGCCGGCATCTTTTGTCACAACAACCCGTGGATGATGATCGCCGAGACGATGGTTGGGAACGGCGATCAGGCGCATGATTATTATGCGCGCATTTGTCCTTCGGCGCGCGAGGAGATCTCTGATCTGCACCGCACCGAGCCGTATGTCTATTCCCAGATGATCGCCGGGCGCGATGCTCCCACCCACGGCGAGGCCAAGAACTCCTGGCTGACCGGCACAGCCGCCTGGAACTACATTGCTATTTCGCAGTACATTCTGGGCATCCGCCCTACCTATGATGGCCTGTGGGTAGCGCCGGTTGTCCCGTTGCGTTGGAAGGGCTTTAAGGCTGTTCGCAAGTTCCAGGGCGTTGTCTACCACATTGAGGTGACGCGCCAGGGATCAGGGAACAACGTGTCTCTGGAGGTGGATGGGATCGCGGTCGAAGGCAATTTGATCCCCCGTCCGGCCAATGGCAAGAGCGAAGTGACTGTGAGGGCAATTCTGTCATGACCTCCATCTGCCTGTCTTGCCAGTCCATGAATGGCGCGGCGCGCATTTCTCCTGGCCCAACCATTTATGAGGGGCGTTACTGGTTGGTAGAACATGCCTACCCCACGGCCCTCAAAGGTTGGTTGGTGATCGTGCTGCGCCGCCATGCGGAGGCGCTCCATGAACTGAGCGCCGAGGAATGTCTGGAACTGGGTGAACTGCAAGGCAAAACAGCTCGCTTACTGCATCAGCAGACGGGCTGTCAGAAGGAGTACATGGTTTTCTTTGCCGAGCAGCCGGGCTTTGCCCACATCCATTTTCATGTCGTCCCGCGTGCAGTGGAGTGGCCTGAGGCGCTGAAAGGGGGGAAAAGCTTTGCTTTGCTGAAAGTGAGCGAGGCCGAAGCGGTTGCGCCGGAGGAGGTGCGCCAGTTTTGCATTGAACTGCAGCAGCGTTTTGCTGCGCGATGAAAAATCTTTAGTTTCCGCTAACTTGTGAAGAGGAAATGGATGGTAATGGGTCAAAACATGGTAATCTTGGTGTGTACAAAACAAAAGACATACCAGGAGACC
>CAIQJJ010000534.1 GCA_903872065.1 uncultured Anaerolineales bacterium
CTGGCTGCTGAGCCTCCGATTCACCTGGGTATCTGGAACTTGCTCCAGCTACCCCAGCCCGGCAAGATGCTGATCCCCACTGTATCCGAATCACAACCTCAGCTTGTTTTCGGATCTGTGGCGGCAGAAGAACTCATGGTTGCCCCGCGCATGGTGCGCTGGCGCATGGGCGGCAGCGGCAGCGACGCCAAGATCGCTCTCAAGGCGGCGTCGCTGACCGGTCGCGCCGGTTACATTCGGCAGACTGCGACGCCGGGAATATGCGACCTGGTTGTGCGCGAGTTCGGCGTGGATCCAAGCGGTGTGTATGTGGACGCGCTTTGGGATGATCCGCAAGATACCGGTTGGGTTTTTCAGGCTTGCTGCGTTCGCAATGGGGCAGAGCGTTTCAACGAATTGGAGTACCATGCCTCGGCAGCCCCGGCCCGTGTCAGCCGCGATGAATCCCACGTGTGGGCCTATCGCGGCCCTGAAGATTCAATTGTCGCTGCCGCCCAATTATTGCTCGGTCAGTTTCATTTTTAAAAACAAGGAGACGCCTATCATGAACGAAAGCAGCAAATTATCCCGGGTCAGCCCAGAAGAAATGGCTGTAATCCGCGGTTGGATCAACCAATCCATCGATCCCAACTCTCAGCCGGTAGACGCCTCAGTTCAGGTTTTGGCGCGCCATTCCATGGATGCCCCATTCAGTTTCACCTGTGGCGCACGTTCCAGCCGTGATTGGGTCAAGGGCGAAACCGTTCGCAGCGAACGCGTTCGCAGCGAATGGCAGGCTGGAAAACGGTCGCATCTCCTGCGCTGGAATGATCCAGAGACCCGCCTTTCCTGCATGATGGAACTTACCGAGTTTTCCGACTTTCCGGGCATGGAATGGGTCATTCGCCTGCGTAATGACGGTGCAGCCGAGACGCCGCCGATCGCGAATTTCAAGGCGCTCGACATTTTCTGGTCATGCGCTGCTCCTGGCGAAATACCTGAACTGCGGCGCGCCCTTGGCAGTGATGGGCGGCATGACGACTTTCAGTACCTGCGCAATGAACTGCGGCAATCCATGTGGGATGTGGGCGGCGCCATTCGCATGGACAGCGCTGCCAACACCGCTTTCCGCAAGGCCAGGAACGGATCCCCGTTATGGTGTATGAACGATGGGCGCACTTCCGCCACCTGGCTGCCGTTCTTCAACCTGCGCACCGGCAACGACGGTCTCCTCTGCGCCCTGGGCTGGAGCGGTCAGTGGTTTGCCGAGTTCGCCTTCGACGGCGCCGGCAAGACCGCCATTTCTGCCGGCATGGAGCATCTCGACCTGAAGCTCCGCCCGGGAGAAGAGATCCGCTCTCCACGGATACTCCTCCTTTATTGGCAGGGAGAGCCTCTCCATGCCCAAAACATGCTGCGCCAGTTTGTATTGAAGTATCACAGCCCACTTGTGAACGGCGACCGCGCCCAGATGCCCATCTGTAATGGCTCTTGGGGCGGCACACCCACCCCAGGCCACCTGGACACGATCAGCCGTATCACCCAACACGCGCTGCCCTACGATTATTACTGGGTTGACGCCGGCTGGTACGGCACTTCGACATTGCCATGTCCTGACGTCTTCCACGGTGAATGGGGCATCACCGGCGACTGGCGCGTCAATCGGAATTACCATCCCGACGGGTTGAAGCCAATCAGCGATGCCGCGCACCGGGCCGGGATGAAATTCCTTCTCTGGATCGAGCCTTTGCGCGCCACCTACGGCACGCCTGTCACCCTGGAACATCCAGAATGGTTCCTCAAGGGCAGCCGAGAAGAACCCAAGCTCAAGGACAACCTGCTGCTGAACCTCGGCCATCCCGGCGCGTGGCAGTGGGCGGTGGAAACAATCTCAGGATTGATCACAGAAAATGGGGTTGATTGTTATCGCGAGGATTTCAACTTCGACCCCGGCCCCTATTGGGCCATCGCGGACGAAGAAGGGCGTACGGGATGGGCGGAAATGCGTTTTATCGAAGGGTTTTACGCCTTCTGGGACGAACTGCGGCGGCGCCACCCCGGGCTGCTGATAGATAACTGCGCCAGCGGAGGCCGCCGGCTCGATCTGGAGACGATCAGCCGCAGTGTTGCCCTATGGCGCACGGACTACAACTGTTTTCCTTTCATGCAGCCCGACGCCGCCCAGCTCCACGGCATGGGGTTGAACCTCTGGCTGCCCATGAACTCCACCAGCCCGATGGCCAAACCGGGGGACACCTATCAGGCGCGCTCCTCGTATTCTTCCGGCCTCGTTTTGAATGTTGAGGAGTTCGGTATCAGCAATTGCCAGTCTCCCGATTTTCCGTGGGACTGGTTCCGCCAGCGCATCGCTGAGGTAAAGCGGATGCAGCCGTATTTTCTCGGCGATTACTTCCCACTCACGCCCATCATCTTCGATCCGGCGGCCTGGATGGCTTATCAGCTTCTCGATCCAGATCAACAGGCCGGCGTGGTGCTGGCGTTCCGCCGCGCCGAAAGTCCTATGACCTGCGCCAGCTTTCAACTTCAGGGGTTAGACCCGCAAGCCTCATACCGGTTTGAATGCGCCGACAGTGGGCAAATCTGGCTGGTCATGGGCAGCGAACTGATGGAAAAGGGGTTGGAGGTCGTCGCCCCCGCGCCGCGCAGCAGTCGTCTATTGTTTTACACGATTGAAAGAAAACGGGAATGAAAGGTTGCACAGGACAATTAAAAATCGAGTTGATCAAAGAAGATTGGGAGACAACAAAGACACGCCTGACCCACTGGTGGGCGAACGAGTTGTATGACCGGGCCGTGCTGATAGTGACCGCGCCAAAAGCAGACGTGCAGCCCGCGCGGCCCTGGCCCGGCGGCGAGGTGACGCCGGAGGTCTACTGGGCCGACACGGACTACAATATCTGGCGCACGGAAGAACAGATCCGCTCCACGTATTACGGTGGGGAGGCCGTGCCGGCATTCTGCCACGGCAGTGGATGGTCGGTGGGGCATGCGCTGCTCTTCGGCTGCGAGCCGAAGTTCTCCCCGAGTACGGTGTGGACAGACCCCTTGCCGGCCGGCGCCGACGGCTATCCGCCGATTCGCTTCCACCGCGAAGGCCGCTGGTGGCAATGGCTGCGCGACGCCACACTCCAGGCCGCGCAAGCCAGCCGGGGGCGCTGGTTTGTCTATCCGGTCTGGGGCAACGAGGCCGGTGACATCCTGTCCCTCATCCGCGGGGATATGAACCTGTTGGTGGACATCGCCGAGAACCCGGACTGGGTGCGGCGCGCCGTCAAGCAGGTGTCGGACAGCCTTATCGAGGCGTTTAGCGAGCTGTGGAAGATAGCGGACAAGACGGCGACCGGCATTGAAGGTTCCCTGGCCGGCTCCATCTGGTCGCCCGGCAGGGGCAAAGAATTTTCCTGCGACATCTCCTGCAATTTCTCGCCAAAGCAATTCGAGGCCTTATTCCTGCCGACGATCATTGAGACCATGCGCACGGTGGATCACCGTTACTACCACCTCGACGGCACGGTGGCGCTGCATCACCTCGATGTGCTGCTCTCCGTCCCGGAGATCCACGCCATTCAGTGGATACCGGGCGCCGGGCGTGAAGCCATCCTGCAATGGGCGCCGCTTATTCGGCGCATTCAGAACGCCGGGAAAGCCGTCCAAATCTTCTGCGGGGCGCAGGAAATTCCGCCGCTGCTGAACGAAGTGTCCGCGCGTGGGTTGTGCATCGTGACCGGTTGCAGCTCGGAGGCGGAGGCGCGGGAACTGGAACAGCAGACGGCGCGGCTATCGCGGGATAGATGAAGTCACAAACATCAGTCACTCCGTTGGCAAGCGGCTGCAATTGCAAAATGTGGCCGACTGGATCAGCCGCGAGGCCATGCCGGTACGTGTGATGGTAATCACCTATCTGGTGTAATGGTCAATGCAGTCTAAAAAATAAGTATGACCAGTGGAAGGATCAGGTTGTCATGGATGAATCAATGTGGTTGGCGTTCATGCAGCGAGGGGAATATTTCGCAGCGGGACTTGTCGAGTTTGCTGAGGCGGATCCCATAACCAGG
This sequence comes from uncultured Anaerolineales bacterium, assembly GCA_903872065.1. Classification (GTDB taxonomy): domain Bacteria; phylum Chloroflexota; class Anaerolineae; order Anaerolineales; family UBA4823; genus CAIQJJ01. The sequence continues at coordinate 4,056 of CAIQJJ010000534.1, forward strand.
TTTTCGCGGGCATATCGGCGTTGGTTTGAACATACTGCTCTCCCGGCCTACCAGGGAGAAGTGCTGTATCCCTGCGGAAAGTTAGACAGTGGCGTCCAGGCGGTGATGAAACCTTCCTATTCTTACACCGTGTGTTGGGATGAGGTGCGGTTTGCACATCAGATCGCCAATGCAAGGTCAGATGAGCGGCTTGTTCTGGAGAAGCTCAACGAATTGTATCAAGGGGAAGTAAAAAAGACCAACCAGATCAAAACGGTGCATACGATTGGCGGCGGCGGATACACTCACGCCATTGTCAACTTCGGGCGCGTGCTGGCGGAGGGCCTCGACGGATATACCCGGCGCATTGAGGAAAAACAGAAAGACCTGGCAGATGAATCCCATCCAGAATTTTACCTCGCGTTGGGTGATTTACTGGAGGGAATTCGCATTTGGCGTCAGCGGCTGCTTGATGTTCTCTTGCACAGCCCGGAACAATCGGATGCAAAGGCCAGGCTGGTCGCAGCGCTGCGCCAGGTGCCTTTCAAACCCGCACGTACTTTTTACGAAGCGGTGGTTGGCTACAATGTGATTTACTATCTGGACGGCTGTGACAACCCCGGACGGATGGATCAGGTGTTGTGGCCGTATTATCAAAATGATCCTGGGATTAACCGTGACCAGGCGTTGGAGTATCTGCGAGCATTTTTCACCAACGTTAGCGCGAATGGTGGTTGGAGTATGGCGATTGGCGGAACAAATCCCGATGGCTCCCCGGCTTACCAGGAACTGACTGAACTCTGCCTGTCTGCGTCACACCATCAATACCGGCCCAGCCTCGAACTGCGAGTGCGAGAGGATATGCCGGAGCGGATCTGGGATCTTAGTTGGGAAGCCCTGGCTACCGGGTGCGGGCAACCTGCTTTTTACAATGAACATGGGTATCTCGCCGCGCTGCGGGGCGCTAATTTGGGCATCCGCGCGGAAGATATTGTCTGGTGGAATGGCGGCGGCTGCACTGAAACCATGCTGCACGGTTGCAGCAATGTGGGCTCCCTGGATGCTGGTTTCAACCTGCTTCTTGTCCTATCGGAAACGCTGAACCGCATGCTGCGCAAGGATCAGGTCACATTTGTTGAAATCCTCCAGGCGTACAAAGAGGATCTGGGCGCGGTTGTCCGGCAGGTCACTGGCGAGTTGAATGCTTACTTTGTCGCCCGAGCGAGACACCGTCCCCAGCCTGTACGCAGCCTGCTTATGGATGACTGTATCGAGCGGGGGAAAGAGTTCAATGCCGGGGGGGCGCGTTATAACTGGTCCGTAGTTAATGTGGCCGGGTTGGCGAATGTGGCGGATTCTTTGCATGCCCTGAATGAGGTGGTTTTCGAGCGCGGTGAAATTTCTCCGGCTGAATTGCTGGCTGTGCTCGAACAAGATTTTTCGGGCCAGGAAATCTTGAGGCAGAAACTGCTGCGCTGCGCGAAATTTGGCAATGACGATCTTGCCGTTGACTCGCTGGCGGCGGAAATAGGTGGTTTCGTCTACCGTGAAATTCTTTCTCAGGACTGCCAACGGGGTGGAAAATTCCTCCCGTCTCATATCATGTTCGAAACATACGCGTCCGCCGGCCGCCAGGTTGGCGCCACCCCAGATGGGCGTCACGCCCACCAGCCGCTGTCAGACTCCACTGGCCCTGTGCAAGGCCGCGATCAGAACGGCCCAACTGCAATGCTGAAGAGCGTTGCCCAACTGCCGCTGCACCTTGCGATCGGCACGCCGGTTCTGAATATCGCGTTTTCTAAAAAGACGATCGCAGAGAAAGAAAGCCAGCGCCACGTGCGCGCGCTGATCGAGACTTTCTTCCGCATGGGGGGGATGCAGATCCAAATTTCGGTGTTGGATCGCTCCGAACTACTCGATGCGTTGGTGCATCCCGAACAGCACGTAAATTTGGTTGTGCGGATTGGGGGGTACTCCACGTACTTCAACTGGTTGTCCGACGAGTTGAAACAGGAAGTGATCAATCGCACCGAATACGTAGTTTAGCAGTTTATCGGAGAGGAAAAGGTTGAAATTCGCGAAGACCCGATCGATCATGAATCAAAAACTGACCTTGCGCTAAAGCGGCGATCGTGCGCTGCTCTGAGCGGTCTTCATCGGCGATTGGCCGGTGTCGTCCAACTGGCAGAATTTGCGCATCTCGGCGGGACGGCGATCTTTGCCTGACGGCGATCTTTGCCTGACGGCGATCTTTGCCGTCCATGTCGGAATTGCAGGTGGGGGTGTTATCTGTGAGACGGATATTATCCGCGAGACGGATATTACCCGCGAGACGGATATTACCCGCGAGACGGATATTATCCGCGAGACGGATATTA
>CAIQJJ010000535.1 GCA_903872065.1 uncultured Anaerolineales bacterium
AGTGGGTTATACAATGGGTGTTACTGCTGACTGGCACTGCGGACAGCGGCTGGCATCACCGGGAATCACTGTTTTACAAAATGGGCAGGCGCGGCGCGGGAGCAGGCGGATGGCGTAAATCCATACACACGGCCCTATGGCGGCCAGCAACCCTACCATCCACCAACCTAAGAAAAGCCAGAAAATGCAGCCCAAGCCCAACGCGTCACCCAAATACCCCTTGCGCGCCATTTCAGTAAAGCCCACATAAGCGCCGGCTAACCATAACACGCCAGATAGCATAAGTAGAATGACGCCTAGCCCACTTTCTGCGGATAATAAGATAATTCCCATTAAACCCACGCCCCCCATGACTGCCAGATAGATCAGAAACGGCTTCCACGGGCTTTCATTTTGCGGCGCGGCAGGAGTTATCGTTTCTGGAGACGCCGGCGCGGGTGTTGGATTGGAAGGGTAAGATGGCTGGGGTATTGGCGAGATCGGTTGAGAAGGATAGGCTGCCGCAGGATGCGTTTGCCAGGATGCGGGCGGCTGCACTGGTTGTACTGGCTGCGCCGGCGGATAAGATGGCGTTGGCGCAGGCTGCGCTGGCGGCGTATACGCCGGCGGCGATACATTACTCACCGCCGGCGGCTGGTAGGCTGGTGGTGGGGTGTAAGGTGCGGATTGAGGCGCTTCTGGGTTGGCCGGCAATTCGGCCGGTTTTTTGTTTCCGACCAGAGGGCGAAAACCTTTGACAGGGGATGAAGAATCTGGGGTCATAGTTCTCCTTGTTAAATCTTGAACATTTTCTTCAGTGACGTAAAACCAGTAATTAAGCCCCCTACCAGACCAGCTAAACCAAAACCAATCCAAATCATTACCAATTGTTCAAAACCCGTCATACCCCACTGCTGCATAAAAGCAGTTGAAAGCCAACTTGTTAAAAAGCCTGCCAGGCTTGAGCCAACAAGCCATATCCATCGGTCGGGCAGCCTTTTGCCCCAGGCAATGATTTGTGCAACTCCTATGACCAGGCCGATCATACTGGGCATTATGTGGTTTTCTATGATAAAGCGGTCATAAATGTAACTATAAATGTAACCATGTGGAACCAGTAAAAAAATCCCAAGAGTTATAAAAGAAAATCCAAGGAAGCTGCTTATTAACGCCAGGCGGAAGCTTATTTTCCTTTGTCTCAAAACCCACCATTGCAGGATGTTTACTGAAAACGCCGGAAGACCGAATGTTAAGCTGATTGTGATCTCATACGGCAGTCTAAGCATATCCTCAAGCATGTGAAAAAAGGCATTTTCACTAGCGCCAAGACCCCAACCGATGACATTGACCGCCAGCCAGAGAAGCAGAATTTTCCGAAACGACTCCTCGTCGGCCGGCGTTTGAGAGGCCGGCGCCGGGCTGTTGGCCTGTTGCCCGACAGGGACGTCTGCCGGCGGCGCGAATAGGGCGGCATAGGTCGGCTGCGGTGAAGCGCGTGCGACAGGATGGGCGGCCGGAACTGGCTGCTGCGCCGCCGGAGGGATGGCCTGCCCTGGATGCAACCGATCGGCCATTGCCTGGGCTTCTTCTTTCAATCCACCTGCCGGGGCGACCTGGACTGCCAGGAGGTAGTCTTGCAGCGCCCGGTCCGGGTCGCCGGCGCGTTCACGGACTGCGCCGCGCGTCAGCAAGGCACGCGCATAGGGCTTGGCCGCCAACCCCGGCGCCAGCTTATAATAAGCCTCCATCTCAGCCACAGCCTTGCCAACCTCCCCGCTGTTGAGAAAATCTTCTGTTCGCGTGACCGCTGCATCGGGAACTTCTGGCAGTGCAGTTTGAGGCGCAATTACTGCCGGCGCGGCGGCTGGCTGGCCGCTCCCCAGCGTCTGCGACCATTCTGCCAGGGTTGGGCAGTTCGCTAATGAAGCGCTGAACCAGGCGCGCCCCAACAAATTGGCCGGCGCATCCCCCCAACGCTTGCGCACCACTTGCAGCAGTGTCTGGTAACGCTCACTGCTGCCCTGTAATTCCGCCGGATCAAAGAATTGCTCCCCATAGCAAATCTGCCGCACTTGTTCATCACACCATCCCAACATCTCCACCAGCAGCACCGCCGCGGCAAAGCGATCGGCGTCAGCGCTCCATAATCCCTGGGGAGCTGTTTTATGACCATATCCCGCCGAGCCCCCCGGCAATTTATCGGGCTTTTCCAATCCTGGGCCATACAGTTCCTCAACATCCACCAACGCAATACCATTAGACATTTCCGGATGCGCCAGGATAGGAAGCAGAACATTGGGGCCAGAGAGGTCGCAATGCGCCAGGCCATGCTGCTCCATATCAGTCAGCACGGTCGCCAACCTTTGCGCCAACCTCATGCACTTTTCCGACGAAAGCGGCTGTCCATTGAGCAGCGTCTCTTGCCAGGTCTGGCCTTCCACCCAGGGCATCAACACAGCGTATTCCAAATCAGGATACTGCTTCAGCAAATCGGGATAATGCGCAGAGGTTAACACCCGTCGATCACAAACCTGCAAGCCGGGTAGGGTTGCAAATGCATGTAGACCCTGGATATTGCGCTCGGTACGCGGACTGCGAAAGGCTTGTGTAAAGACTTTCAGAGCATGGTGCTGCCCATTGCCATCTTGCACCTGATACACCGTGGCGCGACGGCCAGCCTGCCCGTATGGCATCCCTTTGGCAGACGGATGCTCAGTGAAGCGATAAGGTGAGTTGCTTAAAGAGATTGATGTATTGATCACAGGTCGAAAGGGCATAGATTTACCTCTTATTAGGGTAACCAGCTTTCAACTCCCAAATTGAGCTATCTTGCTTCCAATAAGCTTCGGTTACTCGATATTCTTTAGAAATGCTGAGCCCCCCTCCCAACCTACCCAGGTGAGGATTATCTTCAGAGTGAATAACTATTCGTCTGGCTTGATCGTCTTTAAACAAGTTTTGCCGCACCCATTGCTCAAAATCACTGCCTTTTTGAGTTGAGTTGACCTCGCTGTTTTGTCTTGCAACAGGAGCAGTACTGTCAACTTCATCGGAAGGATTTCCTTGGATTGCAGTGATAGCATGTGGTGTGAGTTTTTTGGGTGTATCAGCCGTCGGAGGAAGTTCTGCTGCCTCGCCCGGTTTATCTTTTACATCCATTGGTTACCTCCTGCCCTGTTTTTTCCATTACTCGCGCCGGGATCGTATCTAGCCCAAGCGCTTTGGCGGCGTAAATCCGGTGCCGGCCTGCGTTGATCGTATATTGCGCACCAATCTTATCCACCTGGATTGGATCCAACCCATAATATAAATCGTAAATTCGTCTTTGACCGTGAGCATATTCCAGACCATTGACTTGATCTTGTGTATCAAAATCATCCCCCATCTTGCCCAGGTGAACTTCTTCCTGGATTTGGGGAAGTTGCTGCGTGGCCCGTACAGCATCCTCCCAACTGATATGATGGTCAAAGTCGTCTGGAGACGAAACACCATCTGGAGCAGGCAGATCTGCTACGGGTACATTGATTATACCGCGATCTACCCAATCTTGATTTGGTTCATCTCCCCCTTGGATTGCGCGTATGCCGGTTGGGGTGAGTAGTTCGGGCGGCGACTTGGATTGAATATCTCGAGTCGACTGGTCTTCGATCTGATAATCATTCATTGCTTATCCTGATGAGTTCCCGCGAGATGGGTCTAAACCTTGAATGGCATTCACTGCTTGTTGGCTCAAATACTCGCTAGGTGTTTTCTTTTCTGACACTGCATCCAAGATGGACCAGGCCTTCCTGACAGCGGTTTCAGCGAATTTGATTCCTTGTTGTGCTGTATCTACAACAGCCCTTACAGCCATATCTTCTGGCATTATTCATCCTCCTGATCAACTTTCACGAAAACCTTGCTCAAACGCAGTACGCATGTGCCTGGTAAAAGCAAAATCAACCTCGTGAACTAAATAACAATAAGCAGCGTCCAACACAAGAGCCTTGCCAGCCCTCTTTGCAACGGAAGCGCATACCTTTGCCACAATGCGCCAATGCTCAGGCCAATACTGGCGTTCAGGTTTTTCGTCAAAACGTTTCAGTGCATTTGAAAACTGCTCATGAATGTCGGAATCGCGCGTCTGGGGTTCAATCTGGCTACGATATTGGCATGGGCTGCTACAAAATTTACACCCATCAAAAGGCAGGTAAGCTGCCTGGTGCTGTTGTTGAAAACGGGCCATAGATTTCTTGACTTCGTTATCAGATGGCAGGGAATTAAAACCAGCAGCATCCTTGAATTCTGGTACTGTAATAAAAGTAGCCTTTTCAATCCCGGTACGAAACAAAGCCGCTTCGCCAACTCCTAACTTGCCCAGGTATTCCTGCTGCTTTTCGTCCATAATCATGGCGTGGGCAATGGATTCTCGATCACGACGATCACGCAGTTGATGTGCGATTTGCAGGTTGGTATTACGAATGGCGTCAGGCGCGAGCTTTTCAGGCGATTGATCTGAGATGATAATGCCTTCTCCATAAGCGCGCACCTCTGCCAGCATATTAGTAAATGCTGCTACAGATCTGGCTTTAGTATCCGCTGCCACCTCGGTATTCGAAACTGACTGTACATTGCTGATGACGTTGTGAGCTTCCTCGATCACTGTAACGTGTTGAATCCGGGCGAGTGGATGTAATTCGCGCCACTCACGCAGCCACATTAACAAAAACAACATCGTTAATGCTTTGTCGTCTTCATTAAGTTCATTCAGTTCCAAGACTACGGGTTGGTTAAAGATAACATCCGCCGGCAATGAACGTTGACTGCCAAACATCAAACCGCGGCTGCCACGTAGCAAACTGCCAATCCGTCCGCTGACCGCCGCGCGGATATTGTGATATGTCTCTCCAGCATAACCGCGGGTTTCCGTAACACGGATTACTTCCTTATACAGTTCTCGCATTGTGGGAAAAATTTGCCCACGTTGAGGATGGGCAGATGGATATAATTCCCATCCCTTGTTGGTATAGATTTGTTCGAGCGACTCAGTCACAATGGAAGGCAATATGCCAAATTGAGGTAGGGCTGCGTCAAAGCAAGCACGCAACCGCCCCAGGTGAGACTCGATTTTCACCCCCGGCAATAGCTCAAAAGGGTTAAATCGAAATGGAGATGTACCTTCGTCACCGATCGAGAATATCAACAAATCTTCAAAACCCGAAAGCCGGCTTAATGCACGGTACTCCTTTTTTGCAGACTCAATCACCAGAAACGGAATGCGATGTTGTCGCCAGAGTTGATCCAACAGGTATAGAACAGTATTTGTCTTTCCACTACCGGTAAAACCAGTGATCAGAGCATGTCGCGTTAATCCCTGCACCGGCATGACTGCCGTCCCTCCGCGCCGATAGATTCCCAAATTAATTTCACTTGCCTCAGCTTGAACAGGGCGAGGGCCTGGTTCAAAATCAGGCGCAGCTTGTCGAACAGCGATGCCGGGGATGCCGCCTTGAACGCTGATCGGAAATCGAAAAACCGCACTTGCGCCTCGCGCTCCAGCCAGATAAGGCAATCTTTCTTTGTTAGGGCTTGCCTGTGTTCGTCCCCATGGCGTCCAGAGCAGATTCTCAAAAGTGCGACGCGCAATCGCTACTTCAGTAGCGTTAGTTGGCGCAACGATGTCCACTGCACTTGGTAAGTTACGTTCTTGAGAACCATTCTCGGCACGATGAGTGTAACCGATGCAGGCCGACGAAAAGGATCGCGCCACTGTCCAGGCTGCATTGGGATCGGCGCTGGCTACTTGAACGACCACGAGGAAAGGATCATCCAACGAACGAAGATAATGAGTGTATATTTGCCCAACCGTTTCAGCGCCAGGATCCCGACGGCGGCGAATGCCTGTCTGGCTTTGAACATTGATATCCATGTCTGCCGTGGTTTGAGCAATTTGAGCTGCTTCAGCCAGAGCATCTTCTTCTAGTCGTGTCAGTACAGTTGGTTCTAAGTAGACGCTGATAACTGTTGGAACCGACTGGCGAAGAAGCGCCTCAAATGGCTCTAATAATGTATTCGCGGCAGACCAATATGGATATACGACATAAGCCTGTCCTCCTACATTGACAAGCGGGACTACCCGTTCACGCTGACGAATTTCTACAGCCACATAAGCGTTGGTAAATGGAGCGCAAACCTGCTGCAAAGAAGATACCTGGCGTTCAGATTGAGATGTCAATGCGCGGTGTTCAATGCCAAAGCTAGTTAAGTGGACGCTTAAATCACTTGCTACCTGTTGAGCATGTTGTGTAGTAACCC
>CAIQJJ010000536.1 GCA_903872065.1 uncultured Anaerolineales bacterium
AGCCGGACTTCGGGATCAGGTGCATGTTTATCCCTGTCAAGTGAACGAGGCCGAGATTTTTCCGATTGTCAGGGTATCGGGGCCCGGCCCGTGCCGGGCCCCGTTTTTTCATCTAAAGCGAATACAGCATAGTGATGAGAAGAACTAAAAGAGTCTATGTTGTAAAAAATGTAAATAATCGCCAAACGTTGAAAAGGATATTTTTCATTACGGTAAAAAGGAATCTGGCCCGATGAATAGTGCTGAGTGAATGTTTCTAGCGGCTCGATAAAGGCTGTTTTTGTCTTGAGTTTAACTTCTCCGTTCGACAGAACCACAATTTCGTAAGAAATGCCATCTTTGACAGATGTAGCTGTAGGTTGTGTCGTCGATTTACCGCCGCCTCTGAACACGCTGGCCCCACAGATCAAGCCGATCAGTAAGGCTATTACAAGCAAGAAGACCATCATATTGGTCGCTCCTTGCGAAAGATGAATGTCATCGCTGCTTGTACGGATTTTCATAAGTTTTATGATCTGCGAACAGGCCAAAGAGTAAGTATCGGGGCTGGCATAGCATCCAGCGCAAGTGACCGTCTTTCGCGTCTATAGTCAATCTGAATGATCAAAATGCGCTGAAAGCGCTGAAAAGCGTATTTCTCTGGACGGTAATAGGATATCTCCCCAATGAAACGGCTGTCCAGCGCGCCAACAAAACAAGCGATAACAAGCAAAAACACAATGACCAGCAGCGCCGGCTTATTGCCGGCGTTGGATTCGATGGATTGCACCCAGGCAGGGAAATGGTTCATACCCCACCCTCCCTGCTTTCCTCCACGCCCAGGCGTATGGTGGACGGAGCAGGGAACAAGCTCCACAACTCGGGCGCGTGCGAGGCCAGGATCAATTGACCCTGCTGCTCCGCCGCCAGGCGTTTCAATTGGTTGACAAAGGCGGTCATCAAGGAGACATGCAAGTGCAAGTCAGGCTCATCAATCAATACAACGCTCCCCGGCTGGATTCGGCGGGTGATGGTGGCCAGCATGATCAAAACTTGCTTCTCACCGCTGCTCAGTTGTTCAATGGGATGGACATTGCCATTGGCCGCTTTCACCAACAGGCCGCCGGTGCGTGGGTTAAAGCCATTGATCTGCTTGGCGTTCAAAAAGCTGTTGACCTGCTGGATAATGTGATTGAACCGGGCCTCGTTGACCACTTTGAGGTTGTACAGGTAATTTTGCAGGCTGCCTCTACGACTGGTGGTCGGCTCATAGGCGGCCAACCACTGATAGGCTTCCAGTTCGGGCGTCACCGCAAAACGTTCTTGCAACGGCTGCAGCAGCCGATTTTCACCGGCCAGATGGATCAGATTAGGAAGGTTTTGTTGGCTGCCCAGCATATTCTGCGTCAACCGTTCTCCCCATGCGGCCAGCCAGGGATCGGATTCAATGACGTCTTCAGAGGCAGAACTCACAGCCGGGCTGCCGGGGGCCAGTCGCCGGGCATACTGTCGCCGGCCGGTCGCATCAATGCCCTGCGTGATCAAAATGCGGTGAGCGGATTGCTGCTCGTGCAGGAATGTTTGCGTTTGCGCCGATGCGCCGGTGCAAATCCAGATCGGCTGCTCCGCCATACCAACAATTTCCATGGCGGCAATTCCATTTTTCACCAGGATATCATCATCCAGCAGGAGCGCTTTCGGCCCAATATCTTCCCAGGGTTGGGATAATTCGCGAAACGCATCCCCCAACATCTGCCAAAGAGCGGCAATCGCCAACAGCAGAGTAGTCTTTCCGCACCCATTCGGGCCGAGCAGCAGCAGGGCGTCCGGGATTCGCCCGCTCCACTCGTCCTCGAATGAGCGATCGAAATTTATGAAATTGCGTACGTTCTTGAGAATGATTCGCCGTATTTTCACCGCAGACTCCTTTCCACCAGCATATCGCCGCCGAATCAACGAACCAGCCAACACACCCTGCTCAATAGGAACCCCCATAATGATGAATCTGCGGAGAGGGTGGGATTCGAACCCACGGTGGGGACAAGCCCCACAACGGTTTTCGAGACCGTCCCATTCAACCGCTCTGGCACCTCTCCAGGCTGCGCGGTTTACGAGCGGGCCGATTATAGCACGATTCCAAGCGGTTGTGACTGACAAGTTTGCAAGTCGGAGGGATTTCGAGCAAAATTAACAGCACTTACCATTGACAAGCTGACGCTTTGGGCAATAATAGGTGTATGTTTGCCAGTCTTGATTCAGAAGGCTTTTCAATCACACAGGGCGGAAATCTGATTTTTATTCCTTTGTCTGTTCGAGAAGACGCATGGAGGCGCGCATGACGGCTACACTGTACTGGTTGCAAGGCGGGGGCTGCGGCGGCGATACACACTCTTTTCTGAATGTTGATCCACCGGTCGTTGATCTATTCCAAACTTTGAAGGTCGAGCTGCTCTGGCACCCTGCGCTCTCAAACGCCTCGCCCAAGACGCATCACGCCCTCTTAGAAGCCATCGTCAACCAGGAACAAGCGCTGGATGTGCTGTGCGTGGAGGGGGCGGTGATCCGCGGGCCTGGCGGGACGGGGATGTATGATCAGATGTTTGAAAAGCCCAAGAAAGATTGGGCCTCAGCGCTGGCGCGGCGGGCGCGCTTTGTGCTGGCGGTCGGCACCTGCGCCAGCTTCGGCGGGATCGGCGCCCAGGGTGAAATTGAGGCGACCGGTCTGCAGTTTACGCGCGAAAAGGCCGGCGGCTTCTTGGGCAGTTCTTTCCGCAGCCAGGCGGGACTGCCGGCGCTCAACCTGCCGGGCTGCCCCCTGCATCCTGAAGTCTTGAGCGGCGCCCTGTCTGCGCTGGTCAGCGGCGTCTCCCTGCCGCTCGACGAGTTCCAGCGTCCCCTGGAATGGTACAATTTGATGGTGCACCAGGGCTGCACACGCAATGAATACCACGAGTACCGCGTCGAAGACCGCAGCTTTGGCGAACGAGGCTGCCTCTTCTTTCACCTGGGCTGCAACGGACCCCTGGTCAACGGCCCATGCAATAAACTGCTGTGGAACAACCGCTCCTCCAAAACCCGCGTCGGCGTGCCGTGCGTGGGCTGCACCCGCCCCGATTTCCCCCAGGATTACCCTTTCTTTGAGACGCGCAATATCGAAGGCATCCCCCTGGAACTGCCCAACGGCGTCAGCCGCCCGCACTACATGGCCTATAAAGGCATGGCCGCCGCCGCCGCCCCACAGCGGCTCAAAGAACGCACAACCCTCGTATGAAAGGCGCTTCAGCATGGCTCAAAACAAAGTGATCAAAGTCCCCTTAAACCGCGTCGAAGGCGACCTGGAAGTCCGCGTAGAAGTCAAAGATGGCATCGTGGTGGATGCCTGGAGCGCGGGGATGATGTATCGCGGGTTCGAGAACATTTTGGTCGGGCGCGCCCCGCTGGACAGCCTGGTGATCACGCCGCGCATCTGCGGCATTTGCACGACGGCGCACCTCTCGGCGGCGGCCGTCGCTCTCGATCGCCTGGCCGCGGCGGAGGTACCCGATGACGCGCGGCGCTTGCGCAACATTGCCCAGATGGTCGAATACATCCAGAGCGACGTGCGCCACGCGTTCTTATTATTCGCCCCCGATTTCGCCAACCCGGCTCATCAAAAGCAGCCGCTCTTCGAGGAAGCAGTCGCGCGCTACACCCCCTTCCAGGGCCGCCTGTCGCGTGAAGCGATCCAGGTCAGCAAAAAAGCGCTGGAAATTATCGCCATCCTGGGCGGGCAGTGGCCGCACTCTTCATTTATGATGCCGGGCGGTGTGGTTTCCCGGCCTGGCCCCAGCGAGCTGTTACAATGCGCGGCGCAGTTGGCCGCCTACCGCCGCTGGTATGAAGAGCAGGTGTTGGGCTGCAGCCTGGAGCGGTGGGCCGAGGTGCAAAGCGCCGCCGACCTGGGAGCCTGGCTGGAACAAGACGCGGCGCATTTCAACAGTGAGATGGGCTTCTTCCTGCGCTTTGGGCGGGCGATTGGCCTGGATCAACCCGTGAGCGGGACAAATCATTTCATCAGTTATGGCAATCTGGAGATGCCGGCGCAGACCGCGGTGCGCCCCCTGGGAGCAGATG
>CAIQJJ010000537.1 GCA_903872065.1 uncultured Anaerolineales bacterium
CGCCAACAAGCCAGTAATTCCGGTCATCCAGCATCCGTTTATCGGCTTCTTTCGCGTCGTCTCCCTTTTTTGATCCCTGTTCATCGCTGTCATTCCAGGCTGCATGGGATATTTCTGGAAAAGTCTTGCCGCTTTTGCGGACATTCTGTATTGTTTCCGCATAGAATTTTCCCGTCAAGCCGCCTGGCGGTAATTTTATTTTCAAATAGGCTCTGTTGTTCTGATCAAGATTCAGAAATTCGCCAGGCCGGATCCAAAATAACCCGAATGTAATGTTGATATTGGTTTTCCTGACCGTAAGTGCTTCATCGAAGGCCTTGAGAAACTCAGGATTCTCCAGCGGACTGTCTTTGAGCGCCATTTGAAATACTCGCCACAACCGCTCCACATCGCCAGCTTTTCTTTTGTTCTGAAAGGAAAAAAACCAGGAACTCTGATTGTTCAAAACCGGGATACCGTCAAAATCTTCTGGGAGCGGGCTGTGCAGGTTAAACCGTTTCTTTATCTGGCCGAGAATTGCAAGGCGATGTTCGTCTCGGATGCCACGATTAAACACCCCAAAAAAGGTGAACGGGTCTACTTCTTTGAGAGGGAATCGTGACTCGTCCTCTGCTTTATCCAGGAAAGATGTAATGATGTAGCCGTTTGCACGTAAACCCTCGAGAAAAGCGATCAATTCTTCCTGGCGGTTCTGCCATTTGGACAATTCGTCCGCCAGTTCTTGATAAAGAGGGATCCAGGTAAATTGATTGGCCATGTTTTCTCCTTTTGTCTTTCCACATCCTTCGCATGGATATGGGATAACTATACTTGATTTTGTCGTCCAGGGCAAAGCTTTTCCTGGCTGGTGTGCTGGCTGCATGTTCTTAACGAGGCGACAGGGCGAAGCATCCGGCATGGGATGTCTGTCTTCTGGGTGGGGGATCAGGCCGGATGCTTCCGCCCCTACACCCATCGCGGACGAATCGCCAACCCGCGCGTCCCTCATCCCCATCCGCGCGCACAACGAATATATCGTAGGGGCGCAGGGGTGAATCTCCAATGCGCGGCTTTTCACCGATCCCCCTGCGCCCTTCCCCGGACGAATCGCCAATCCGCGCACGCGCCTCGTTCCCATTCGCGCGCGCCATTCCAACGCGGCAGGGCGCAGGGGGTGTCGTCCAAACATTTGCTCTTTGCGATCAGCCCTGCGCCCCTACGGTTTGAGGGGACACTCCCTCCCCAACGGTGGTTTTCCGTTGGGGAGGGTAGCGGTAAAGACCACCGCGGGGTGGGGTATGCGCGGCGAACCGGCTAAAAGCCTCGAATCCAGACGGACGCCCATGGAACGCAGCGCGTCTGCGGAGCGCGAGGTTTTATGCGAAGGAACTGTCAACGGACGGATGAGGCGTCCTGCCGTGGGATGCTGCGCCGGGGCGGACAATCCGCTTAATCCGTTCTGCTAATCCGTTGGACAGCTTTTCCACGACCGCCGCGCGAAAGCCTCACCCCTGCAAAGAATACGCCGGTTGGCCGGCCCGAGGCTTGTTCAGGCCTTCCCGAAGACGCGTTTTACGGCTTCGAGGTAGCCGTAGCCATAGAGGTCATCGGGTTGGAGGTAGCTGGTTTCGGTCCACTCGTTCCAACTGTTGATGGTGATCAGGGGCGGTTGGTTGGGGTGCGCGTCGGCGTAGGCTTTGGCCAATTCAAGCGCCTTTTGGAAGTTTTCGGGTGTGTTGTTGTTTTTGACAACGCCAGGGCGGAAGACCTGGTAGCGGGGGTTGTTGTCCCACCCGATGGAGACGTGGGGGAAGTAGGGGATATCGTAAAGGGTGTCCATCAGTTCCCACTCTTTGACCATGTCGGGGATAATTTCGGTGTAGTCGCGGTCAATGGGGGTGAAGTGGCACATTTGATAGTGCGTCTGGCTGTCCAAGCCGATCCGTTTGGCGGTTTCGCCAGGCGGAAAATCGGCCTCAGGGTCTACTTCGCGCAGGTTGAGTCTCTCGGCGCCCCAACTGGTGAGTTGGAGGTGCAGCCCTGGCAAGCCGCGCTGGACGGCCTGGGCGCGGAACCAGTTCAAGGCATCGGCGGTCTGGGCGAGGCCTCCCAGGCCTTGGACGAGCCGGCCGATGTCGTAGATCATGAAAACGGGTTTGCCGTGGATGGTGTAATAAGATGGATGCTTGAAGTATTGCTCGATCAGGCGCAGGGCGATTGGTTCGAACTCGGCGCGGTTGACTGCCGCCTGCCAGATGATGTTGTCCTCGATGTGCGAGATGCGCCTGTCCCACAGGTGGGTGACATCGTGGTTGGCCCACATCAAGTAGAACTTGACGCGGTCGTTGTTGCGCGCCCGGAGATAGCCATTATTAAGACACTGCTCCAGGAAGGGACGCCCATCGTACCAGTACCAGTCGTAAATAAAAACGTTGACTCCATGATCGGCGGCGGCGTTGATTTGCATCTCCATCACATAAGGGTCAGCTTCATTACAGTAGCCCCAAAGAGGGCGGCGCGGCCAGGTGTGGCCGGGATATTTGGCGGCGGCTTTGCGCACGGTTTCCCATTCGCCGCCGCCTTCCGGCCAAAACATGCGCGTGCGCGGCTCATCCCCGGTGTAGGAGGGCCAGATATAGGCGGCAATATCATAGAGTTTGGTGGTGTTCATTTCATTTCCTTTTTGTGGGTTGTTGTGAAAATAGCGCTGTGGAAGGCAGAAAGCAGAAGGCAGTAGGCAGAGAAAAACTCAGTGATCTATGCGGCGCTATTTTCATTCGGTGCGGGCGCTTTGGCCCGGCATCGCGAACTGACTTGAAAATAGGTTCCTTGTAGTGGCGACTTCAGTCGCCTGTCCTGCCCGGAACGGCTGAAGCCGTCACTACGAA
>CAIQJJ010000538.1 GCA_903872065.1 uncultured Anaerolineales bacterium
ACTCGACCGGGCGGAATGAGGGCAAAGAATGCATCTTGGATAAAGCACGGATTGTGATTGGTGCGAGTGAAGGTTGCGACCTGTCTTTATATGGCGACTCGAATGTTGCTCCCAAGCATGCCGAAATTGTTCAGGATGGAAAAGGCTATGTGCTTAAGCCCATCGGAGGGACAGTCGTATTGGTTTCAGGTCAGCAGATCCGGCAATATAACCTGGCAAATGAAGATACTTTTCAACTTGGCAGTCAAAGCCTGATGTTTCGGAGGAGAAATTCATGATCCACCTGGGGTTTGCTACTTTAAGCGACAGCGGTCTCCAACGAGAGCATAATGAAGATCGTGTTTGGGGACAGGTATATCTCCCATCTGAAGGCGGTGTTGTTGGCCTATTTGTGGTTTGTGATGGTATGGGGGGCCATTTGGGTGGGGAATGCGCCAGTCATTGGGCGGTGGAAACTATTAAGCGCGAGCTTTCAAGCGCAATCCTGCCCAATCCTATGGCCACCATCCGTTTAAGCGCTGCGGAAATTAACACTGTATCGCCCAACAGCAGTCCAACACAAAAAACGGCTTCCACCGAAATCCAAATGCGCGTTCAGGCAGCGATTGAACGGGCGAACGGTGTCGTCTTTGAGTATGCTCGTAACAAGCCGCGAGAAGCCGGCGACGCTGGTACGACGCTCACTATGGCTTTCGTTCAAGGTTCGCATGCAATTATCGCCAATGTGGGCGACAGCCGGACCTATTTATTGCGTGCTGGAGCTTTGCGCCAGATCACTACAGATCATTCACTGGTAGCGAATCTGGCAAGCGCCGGGCAAATTAGACCAGAGGAAATTTTCACTCATCCACAACGCAATGTAATTTATCGCACTTTGGGTCAAAAGAGTAGTGTACAGGTAGATATTTTCAATCAGGCATTAGAGCCGGATGATCATTTGCTGCTCTGCTCCGATGGATTGTGGGAAATGCTCCGAGAACCAAAAGAGATAATAAGAATTATCCAGAAGGAACACGATTTGCAGAAAACCTGCCAGCGCCTGGTAGATGCTGCCAACAAAGCCGGCGGCGAGGATAATATCAGTGTAATTTTGGTCAAAGTGGAGAAATAATCACCAAAAACGCTTTAAGCGTTTGTTCAAGGAACAACATGCCACTCGCGCAAGGTCAAGTTCTCTGTGATCGTTATCGAATTGTCAAACTGCTCGGGCAAGGAGGCTTTGGCGCGGTTTATCGCGCCTGGGATATCCACTTGAAAGGAACTTGCGCGCTAAAAGAAAACTTTGATACATCGCCAGCGGCGCGCAGTCAATTTGAACATGAGGCCTCGCTGCTATCCAGGTTGCGCCATCCCAATTTGCCGCGTGTAACTGACCACTTCATGATCCCCGAACAAGGCCAATATTTGGTGATGGATTACATCGAGGGCCGAGATCTGCAAGCGCTGTTAGAGGCGAGCAACAAACCTTTACCTGAGGCGCAGGTTGTGAAATGGCTGGTACAGATCTGTAGGGCGCTGGAGTATTTGCATGAGCAAAAGCCGCCTGTGATACATCGTGATATCAAGCCGCAAAATATTATCATGACCCCTGATAATAAGGCGATTCTGGTGGACTTCGGCGTTTCGAAGCTTTACGATCGGACGCGCAAAACCGCCCTTGCCGCACGGGCTGTGACGCCAGGATATTCTCCGGTGGAACAGTATGGAGGAGGAACAACTGATGTGTGCAGCGACATCTACGCCTTGGGTGCAACAGCTTACACCATGCTCACCGGGCAAATACCACCCGAAAGTATTGAGCGTGCCAGTGGAACACCCTTGCACCCGCCGAGTCACTTCTCTCCGACGATGTCGCCAGCCTTAGACAAGACCATTTTGAAGGCTATGGAACTGCACAGCGCCCAGAGATTCCAAAATGTTGCAGAGTTTCGCAACGCGCTAAAGGTGTATTCAAAACCCGATGCAAAGCTTGTTGTCGCAAGCACAACTTCGAACATGCAAAAGTTGAGAACAACGAAAGCGCCTCCTTCCAAAAAAAATTGCGCCTGGATAACCTGGATCGTGATTTTGACCTTGTTATGCTGCTGCTTTTCAGCGACCGTCCTGTACTGGTTCTATGTTAATGGCGATGCGATTCTTCAGAATCTACAGAGGATCACGCCTTTGGTGGCTTAAATTTCATTGTGAAGCTCATGAGTAATGCTTTATGAATAAGTGTTCGTCTGAGCCAACTGGTTGGCCCTACCCCGTTCGATGGTTTGACGCTAACCGTAGCAGCCAGCTCAATGGCATTCGCTACTGTGATTTTGCCATCAGCCGCTTATCTGTTGTGGTCATTCATTCAGTTCACTTTGTTTATGTTGGCAATTCTGGTACCCATAGCAATCGTAGCAGTAATCATATATATAATCAACAAGCAGTAAGGATTATTTTCTATGGCAACCTGTTCTAAATGCGGCGTTCAAAACGCTCCAACAGCCAAATTTTGCAGTCGTTGTGGACAACCACTTCCTATTAATCTTATTGTTCAGACCTGTCTCCAATGTCACACCCCCTTACGCGCGGAGGCGCGTTTTTGTCCAAATTGTGGCTACAGATCTGATAATGTACAGCGTCCGGGGGATGGCGCACAAGGAACTCGTCTGATACAGCCAGGGGGTGGAGCGCCGGCGTTGCTTATTCAGTGGCCGGGCGCTGCTCCTCAAAAACAGGATATCAGCGGGGCCAGGGTGTGCATCGGGCGATCCCAAGATAATGATATTGTGCTTGATTACCCGCCCATCTCATCCCATCACCTGCAGATCGATATTAGTCCCACAGGCGTCCTGGTGACAGATCTGAATAGCAAAAACGGCACCCAAATCAATGGACAACGCATCCCCCCCAATATACCACGCACCTTGAATCCAGGCGATGTCATGCGGATAGGCGACCTGAATGGTAATACCATCAGATTAACCCTGGAAAGCGGCGCGGGCGAATCAGTGCGCACATTACCGTTGGGTCAGCTCAATTTATCGCAGCAAACCGATATTGTCATCGGTCGCGATCCGGGCTGCACCTTGCCCATCAGCCATCCCACCGTCTCCTTCCGCCACGCCATGATTTACAAACACAACAACGCAGTGCTGCTTCGAGATCTGAACAGCACCAACGGGACGTTTGTCAATGGGACGCGCATCAAAGAAACCCCACTTCACAATGGGGACGAAATTCAAATCGGCCCGTTTAAACTGGTGTTTGACGAACAACAGCAAAACCTGGCGCGATCGATGCGTATGGGACACCGCATTGACGCCATCAACCTGGGTCGTCGTGTGAAAGATGGACGAATGATCTTGGAAGACGTGACATTATCCATCTACCCGAGTGAGTTTGTGGCGCTGGTCGGTGGCAGCGGCGCCGGCAAAAGTACGTTGATGAGCGCTTTGAACGGTTTCAACCAGGCTACGGAGGGAGACATACTTTTGGACGGGGAAGAATTTTACCCTCGCCTGGATCTGTATCGCACGCAGATGGGATATGTGCCTCAAGACGACATCATCCACAAAGAACTGCCTGTCCAGACCGCGCTATACTATGCAGCCTGGCTGCGTCTGCCGGATGCACGCAAATCGGAGATCAATAAGAGCATTGAGGGCGCTTTGGCGTTGGTTGAAATGACCGAACATGCCCAAAAGCCTGTCAAGGTACTCAGCGGCGGGCAGCGCAAACGGGTGAGCATCGCGGTGGAACTGCTGGCAAAGCCGGCTCTCTTCTTCCTGGATGAACCCACTTCGGGGCTGGATCCAGGCCTGGAAAAGAAGATGATGTATGATCTGAATCGACTGGCGGATGAGGGACGCACTGTGGTCTTAGTGACGCATGCCACGGCTAACATCGAGCAGTGCGACTATGTGGCTTTTATGGCAAATGGCCGCCTGGCCTTTTTTGGCCCGCCCAAGGAAGCGATTAAGTTTTTCAATGCGCAGGATTTCGCCGATATTTACATCAAGTTGACGCAAGAGATTAACCCAGCCCAAAATAAGCCCGTCCCACCCGAATTGCAGCCTTATTACCAGGCAGGGCAAACTTCCGCCAAGATTGGGGCGTTGTGGGCAGAGTATTTTAAAAATTCCCCGCTGTACCAAAAATATGTAGTCAACCGCCAGAACAATGCGCCGGCCCACGCCAGCCGGGCAAATGCGTCGGCCAGAGGGAAGCGTTCACGCGATTGGATGCTGCGCCAAACATGGGTATTGGCCATGCGACAATTGTCACTGATCCGGCATGATTTTCGGACTCTGGCGGTGCTGCTGTTGTTGATGCCAATGATCGGGTTGTTGTTCATGGCAGTCAGCGGAGAAAAGGATCTCGCCGGCTGGAAAATGACGCCGGAGCAAATCGACATCGAGCTAACCAACAAGCTGATAAAAGGAGAGAGCGGTGACTACCTTCCGGTTGCAGCCGCCGAAACGTTGCTGACCATGCTAGGACTGGCGATGACACAAGGGGGCACCTTCGGCGCTGCGTACGAAATTGTCAAAGAGCGCGCGATCTTTAAACGTGAACGGGCTGTCAACTTGAAAGTGACCGCGTATGTGTTGTCGAAAGTGTTCGTTTTAAGCCTGTTTGCTCTGTTTCAGGTGGTGGCAGTGCTGGCCATCTTACAAATAAAAGTAAGTCTGGATTTCCCCGGCATTATCCTGAAAAATGGAGCGCTGGAGTTGTTTATCACCTTCTTCCTGGCTGTGTTTGCCAGTATTCTGTTTGGCCTGTTCATTTCAGCCATCGTGCCAAGTACTGATGTAGTGCTATATGCCATCTTGTTCCAACTATTTGTCCAAATCATCCTCTCAGGCAGCCTGTTTCCATTGGAGAGTAATATTGCTTCCAAACTGACGATTGCCCACTGGACAATGGATGCGCTTGGATCCACAGTCAATATTCCGCAATTGAATAAAGATGCGAGGGCATGCAAGATAAAAGAAACTTCAACCGCGTCGAAGGATGATTCGGTCAAGACTGAGGTAAGCTGTGAGATTGTTGATAGTGAAGAAGATGTGAGGATGTGCAGCGTAGCCAAAAGTAAATCCAACCCCAATGATGGCTGGGATATCACCACAGTGAGTTGTGCCAGTGCGAGTGCAAATAAGATCGGCCTGGAATACGATCATTCCCCTGAACACTTACGCGTCTTATGGGTGGGGCTGTTCGCCCATGCCTTGGGATGGGGAATATTGACCATAATTGTGCAAATGCGCCGAAAGATTGACTGATGACAAGCACTTCGTTTTGTCACCTGTGTGGACAGCCCATTTCCGGGCGCGGGAAGTTGTTACACCATTCCAGGTGGCCGCCGGAGCGCGCCTTGCGAGTATGCTCAAATTGCTACCGAACCAAACCGCGCTGTCAGGTTTGCAAAATGCCTATGGCTTTTCCTGCGTCCAAAGGGGTTTGCGCCACTTGCGCCGAATATGTGCAAGTGTGCCTGGCATGTGGACAGGTTCCCGGGCGAAAACAATACCAGGTAGACGATGTTGGCCCCTATTGTGAAAACTGCATGCGCCAACGTTTGCCGTGCGATGTGTGCAGCGCGCCGTTATCGGATGAACGTTGGCTGCTTTCTGATGGGCGTATTTCTTGCGCTCATTGTCATAGTACAGCTATCTACACTCCCAACGAGGCGATTGCACTATATGATGGAATGAAGATAGTTGCGGATCGCTTGTTGGGAATCAACTTGAACATTCCCACAGGTCTGGCATTGGTGGATCAAAACCAATTAGCGGACATTATCCATCAACAAAGCTATGCAGAAACACTAGATCCGCGCCAAACCCTGGGAATCTATGTTCGTAAAGGAATGCGGCGTGGTATTTATGTACAAAATGGCCTGCCACGTCTAGTGTTGTTGCAAGTTGCTGCACATGAATATGGACATGCCTGGCAAGGCGAAAACTGTCCCTTCTTACACAATCTAATGGTTTGTGAAGGCTTTGCTGAATGGGTAGCTTATAAGATTATAGGCTATTACCATTTTAACCGCCAGCAGAAACGCATGAAAAAACGTACTGATATTTATGGAAAAGGTTTGCTATGGGCTTTGAAAGTTGAAGCTGCCCAAGGCATTAGCGGTGTCTTAAGTGAATGCCGCACGGTGTGCAAGAGTTAAAGGATATGACCGCGTTACCCACTCTTAGATGTACTCCCACAGCCTCAAGTTATGCTGTTATGGATCAATCTCGATCCATTTATCTGCTGCTTGAGGTTAATGGGGGAGAAAATGCGCCAGCCTTGCCTGTCAATCTGGGGTTGGTTATCGATAGCAGTGATTCAATGCGCATTCGCTTGGTTTCTGACGTTCAGTTAGCTCAACTGGCGCGTAAGGGGCAGGCGCGCGAGGTATTGGTGGATGGCATCCCGGCCTGGCGTATCGAATCGCTTCCTGGCGAATTGCTTAAGCAATTTCCTTGCCGAATGGATTATGCTGTCGAAGGGTTGAAAATTGTGGGTGAGTATTTGCGCCCCACGGATCGTTTTTCATTAGTAGCTTTTGCCACCCAGTCTGTCACTGTGATCAGATCATCTTCCGGAAGCGAACGTGGCCGTTTGTTACAAATACCCCAAGAACTTGAATTTTTAAAGCTCGGCGATGGAACGCAGATGGCCGATGGCTTGGCTTTGGCATTTGATGAACTGCAATGCTCGACAGAGCGAGTGTATGCCAACCGAATGATTGTATTGACCGATGGTTATACTCGCAATGTGAATGATTGCTACGCCTGGGCCAAAAAAGCTCGTTCTGCCGGATTGACCTTAAGCACGATGGGCATCGGCAATGAATTCAACGAGGAGTTGTTGATCCCGTTGGCGGATATCACTGGAGGAAATGCTTATTACATTGAAACCCCTGAGCAGATTCCTCAAGCTTTTCGCAAAGAGTTAGGCGCAGCGGTAGGGGTGCGTTATCGCAACATGGAGATCAAAATAAAATTCCCCCTTGGTGTAGGGATTCGCCATGCTTATCGTGTCTTTCCAGAACTAGGCATTTTCGACTCTGGGCCTGATATGGGAAGCAATTACTCTCTGTTTTTAGGGAATTATGATCCTGGGACGCCGGCAGGATTGTTGCTAGAATTGACTATTCCAAATTGGAAGGCGGGAAATTACCGCCTAGCCCAAACGGTATTAGCCTGGGATGAACCACACGACAGCGCGGGGCGTATGCTTCAGCGTCAAGATATTGTAATTCAAATGTCGTCTCAGGCTACCGCACAGCTTAATCAACGTGTAATGAATATTGTCGAGAAAGCTACCGCCTTTCAGTCCGGCGCCCAAGCCATTGAGTCCGCGCAAACTGGCGATCCTAATGCTACGGTTCGATTGCGTCAGGCGGCAACGCGGTTACTGGATATGGGCGAAACGGATCTGGCAAATGTGCTCAACCGCCAGGCAGATACGCTTGAGAAAAGCGGCAGTCTGGATTCTGATGCGACGAAGAAATTACGTTATGAAACCAGGCGACTAACCCAAAAAGTGTCATAACTCATTTACGGTGATCTTATGAATTGTGTACGTTGTGGTAAAGAAATGCGGGCGGGGGCAAAGTTCTGTCCTGCTTGTGGGGCAGCATCCGTACCGATTCTGATCCCCTGCCCGGTG
>CAIQJJ010000539.1 GCA_903872065.1 uncultured Anaerolineales bacterium
GCCCTTCACCCCTGCAACCACATCCCCGCCCACATTGCCGGCAACATACACCCCGCCCGCGCCGACGATCACGCTCCCCTGGGAGGCCGCGCCGTTCGCCGCGCCCGACTGCAACCAAAGCTCCAGCGCCTGGCGCAGCAGCGCATTGCGCACCACCCAGCGGCCGGCCAATCCGGCAGCGCCCAGGCTGTCCCCAGGATGAGCAAGAGGCCAAAGAGAACGTCCAGCCAAAAAGGGGTGTGGGACACGTAGATATTCAGCAGCCCCCAACCCCAGATGGCGCTGTAAGCCAGCAGTTCGCTCAACAGGACGCGCCGCCAGAAGCGCGGCGGGAATGAGGCGTTGGCAGGTTTCTCGCTCGAGGAGGACATGGTTTTATTCCAGTTGCAGCAGCATGCGCAAAAAATAGCCCAGAGTTTCAGCGTTTACCTTGACTGCCAACAGATTGAAACGGGCTGAACGGATGGGCAGCCCTCCGCTCAATCCGCGCCAGGTTCCGTTGGACAGCTTGGCTGGGTTAAGGCAAACATGAACTTGTCCACAAACGCAAGTTTTTGAGAGCGGCTCCAGTGATTCCAAGTCTGGAGGTGAGTTTGGCGGAAAAACTGTCAACGGACTGCTTTTTCAAGAGCGGACAGTTCTGCACCCCAATTGCAGATTTAGAATCGCTGAAAAACTCGAACAGATCTTTATGAAAATCCGTGCTATAATTTAAATAACAGTACCCACCGCGCCTCTGCCATTGGCATGCGGACCGAGGTGGGTCATTTTTTTATCCAGCGGCGCGCCTTAATGCCAACAAAACCAGCTCTGACTGTTTCCGAACAAATACAACTTTTGCAAAAACGCGGCTTAATTATGCATAATGTGGCCGCCGTTGAATCTTTTCTACTTCAGAATAATTATTACCGGCTTAATATCTATTTTCATAAACTTATGAGAGGAGCAGAGTGTTTTCGCGCCGGAACCCAAATAGACGATATTCTGGAGATTTATTATTTCGATCGATGGCTCCGGAATCGCCTCCTTTTGCTGCTTGAACCAATTGAAATACATATCAAAACGCGTATTGCCTATTATTTGGGCACGACCTACGGGGCGGATTGCTTATATCACAAAGACCACTTCAAAAACGAGGCAGTGTATAGAAAAGTCGTTACTGATTTTGACAAAGAAAGGGAGAGAAACTTCCAGGATCCGGTGATTGTTCATCACGAAGCATCATATCAAGGGGTGTTCCCGATATGGGTGATTGTGGAATTCCTTTCATTCAATTCCATTTCTAATCTATTTTTTTGCTTGTATGAGAGGGATAAGAAGGCTATTGCCAAACAAGCTTATAACATAAATGAACACTTTCTTGGACAATGGCTGCATGCCCTCAGTGTTCTGCGCAATATTTGCGCCCATTATGGATATTTGTATCAGAGAGAGTATTCTGTTCGCCCAAAGTTGTTCCACGAGTTTGGATGGAATGTAAATCAAAATGATACTCTATTCGCCCTTTGCTTGGTGTTACAGCGCCTCTCTCAGAAAAACGACTGGATTATATTTTGCCAGTCGTTAGATACCAGAACAAATACCTCACAAAGTTTTTCGCTGAGTGATTATGGGTTCCCGGTCAATTGGCTTGAGTATTTAGCTTCCTAAAATTTTCACCGCGAAGCGATCAAAGATCGCAAAGGATGAAAATGGCAGCGTCAAGAAAGAACTCAGCGGGCTTATTGCTTCCTGATTGCCC
>CAIQJJ010000540.1 GCA_903872065.1 uncultured Anaerolineales bacterium
CTGGACGATCTGTACGCGGCAAACGCCAGGCGCGCCGCCCTGGGCGTCCACTGGGAACGCAGCATCCCCACGCTGCGCGTCTGGGCGCCGACGGCCCGCGCGGTTAGCTTGAGGCTCTATGCCGGACCGGGGGCCGAGGCGCGCCAGGCGACGGTCGCCATGCGCCTGGACGCCGCCACGGGCATCTGGTCTGTCAGCGGGTCGCCAGCCTGGAAAGATCAGTATTACCAATACGAGGTGGAGGTCTTTGTGCGCCAGGAGGGGCGCTGCATGCGCAACCTGGTCAGCGACCCTTACAGCCTGGCGCTCTCGGTAAACGGCGAACGCAGCCAGATCGCCAACCTGGACGACTACAAGCCAGCCGGCTGGGACGCGCTGCGCAAAAAGCAGCTCGAGTCGCCGGCGGATATGGTGATTTACGAACTGCATGTGCGCGACTTCAGCGCCCGCGATTCCAGCATACCGCCAGCGCAGCGCGGGACGTTCTTGGCCTTCACGCAGCAGGAAAGCCATGGGATGCGTCACCTGCGCCGCCTGGCGCAGGCCGGGCTGACCCACATCCACCTGATGCCGGTCTTCGATATTGCCACGGTCAACGAGGACAAAAGCCAGTGGCAAAGCGTGGACTACGCGACATTGGCGGCGCTCCCGCCAGACAGCGAGGAACAGCAGGCGGCGGTATGCGCCATCCGCGAGGTAGACGCGTTCAACTGGGGCTATGACCCGCACCATTACACCACGCCCGAAGGCGCTTATTGTGTCAGCCCACAGGGAGCGGCGCGCAGCCATGAATTCCGCCAGATGGTGATGGGTCTCCACCAGGCTGGCCTGCGTGTGATCATGGATGTGGTCTACAACCACACCTACGCCGGCGGGCAAGACAGCAAATCCATCCTCGATCGCATCGTCCCGGGCTATTATCACCGTCTGGATGAAAACGGCGAGATTGCCAGTTCCACCTGCTGCGCCAACACCGCCAGCGAACACGCCATGATGGAGAAGTTGATGTTGGATTCGCTGCGTGTGTGGGCGATGGAGTACAAGGTAGATGGATTTCGCTTTGATCTGATGGGCCATCACATGCTGCGCAATATGCTCAATGTGCGCGCCATGCTCGACGCCCTGACGCTGGAGCAGGATGGGGTGGATGGGAAAGGAATCTACGTCTATGGCGAGGGATGGGATTTCGGCGAGGTCGCCGGCAACGCGCGCGGCGTCAACGCTTCGCAGTGGAATATGGGCGGCAGCGACATCGGCAGCTTCAACGACCGCCTGCGCGATGCGGCGCGCGGCGGCAACCCCTTCCGCGATCCGCGCGAGCAGGGCTTCTTAAGCGGCCTGTTCACCGATCCCAACGAGGCGGATACCTGGCCGGAAAGCGTGCGCCTCGCCAAACTGCTCGAACTCTCGGATATTGTGCGCGCCTCGCTGGCCGGCAACCTGGCCGACTACCCCATGGTTAACGCGCAGGGGAATTGGGTCATCGGGCGGCAAATCCTTTACAATGGACAGGGAGCAGGCTACGCCAGTTCGCCCACCGAGACGGTCAACTACATCTCCGCCCACGATAACGAGACGCTCTTCGATTCGCTCCAATACAAGCTGCCTTTCCACCTCAGCCCCCACGAACGGGCTCGCGCCCAGTGCCTGGGCATTGACCTGCTGCTGCTCGGCCAGGGCATCCCCTTCTGCGACGCCGGCATCGAACTGCTGCGTTCCAAATCACTCGACCGCGACAGTTTCAATTCTGGCGACTGGTTCAACTATCTTGACTACACGAAACAAACGAACAATTGGGGAGTGGGCATGCCGCCGCAGGATGTGAACCAGGCCAAATGGCCGCTGATCAAAACCATGCTTGGCAACCCAGGTTTGCGCATTGGGCCAGCGGAGATCGCTTTCACCGCCCAGCACTTTGAGGAAATGCTGCGCCTGCGCCAATCGTCGCGCCTGTTCCGCCTGCGCACCGCACAGGAGACGCTGCAGCA
>CAIQJJ010000541.1 GCA_903872065.1 uncultured Anaerolineales bacterium
CTCCCTGTTTTTTTCATTTGCTGGCACACCAAAAACCACACATACTGGACATCCACCATTAGCTCTGTAACTCTCGATCGTCTGGCAAGTATGGATTTTTACATTTTGTCCAATTGGATTATTTTGAATCAAACCCAAGACCTTTTCGGTCTGTGAACGCATTTTTCCACGCAGACTGGAGCCAGGAATATAAGGTTGTCCAGTTAACGGGTTACGAATAACTGCTTTATCCACACCACCGATTTCCAAACCAGTATTCGAACCGCCGATTGACAGACCAGTAAGTAATTTAATATGAGAATTAATGAACACCCGTCCGTAAAGAGTAACTATGTCAGTCATGGTAGTATCCTCCGTAAT
This sequence comes from uncultured Anaerolineales bacterium, assembly GCA_903872065.1. Taxonomy (GTDB): domain Bacteria; phylum Chloroflexota; class Anaerolineae; order Anaerolineales; family UBA4823; genus CAIQJJ01. Next base: position 361 of record CAIQJJ010000541.1, read on the forward strand.
TAACTTCCACCAAATGCACGATGATATGCAAGAATCGCTTCAAATAAATTCATGAAGCGTTGAAAACGCTCTGTACGTTGTGAATCCGATGCTTTGCCAACTTCGTCAATTGCCTTTGTAAGGGTCTCAACCAATCCATGCATTCCTTCATTTTTATGACGAGATTCTTGGTATGACAGCTTCGCTTTCAGCAAATTGAGCCGACGCATCGCACGTACAGGATCATTATCCCATTCAGCTTCAATCTCTCGCGCTTCAGTAAAGATATTACGAATCTGCGAACGTTTCAACTCCTTACACCACACTTGGGCTTTAGCTTTCGCAAATTCGACCAATTCCTGTCCTGTAGGGTCGGCAGTCATAATAGTGGTCACATCAGTCATGTTTGCTCTCCTTTTTCTTTTCTACCGAGTCTTTAGCTGCGCCCAGCGGGCGGCCGCGCCCCACTGGTTCAACTGTGAATAATTCTCTTGATCCAATTCATCACGAATGGCGGCAATCTGCTGCGCCAGTTCGGCCCGATTCTTCTCACGCTCCTCCATCCGCTTGAGTAAATACGCCCCGCGCCACTGCCAGGGACCCCACACCTCTTTATTGCCCGGGGTGCTTCTCTTGGCCTTCTGTTCGGTCAAATCGCGCAAAATTTGAATAATCGCCTGCGGGCCATTCAACTGCTTCTCATCCACAATCCGCACCAGGCGGTCAAACTTGCTCTTCACCTGCTCAAATTGCGGCCACGTCCAGGCGCTGCCCAAGAAGCCAAACGCGTTCTTGCCGTCCTGGCGCTTGGCCTGCTGCAAGGCCTCCTCAGCATCATCAGCCGCCTGGTAAACAGGATATTTGCCGCCGATAAAAGCCAGGCCGGCGCTGGCATGCAGATCGGGGTGCTTCCCCGTGTAGCGGGCAAAATCGCTGCGAATCTGCAGGGCCAGGTCGGGCATAATATCCCACGGCCCGATCAAAAACACATCATCGCCGCCGGCGTAGACGGCGTACACTTTGCCGGCGAAGCGAGGATCGTCGCAGATGCGCTTGACCCACCCCTCGAAGTACAGCGACAGGTGAAAGCTGAGCGTGGAAAGGCGGGCGAGGGTGGCGTAGCTGCCCAGGCCATTCTTAAAGACATCGCCCAGGTTGTCCACGTCCATGCGCAAAACGCCCAGGCGTTTGAAATTGCCCTCGATATCGTCTTGCAGTTGATCAAACGTGCGATCAGGCGGGACGGCGTTCACCGTGTAATGCAAGGCGCGGCTGAACGGCAGGCTCGTCTTCGGCCAACCCGATTGGGGATCATCCAGCGCCCAAAGCGTAACCCGCTCCACGTTTTGCAGTTCAACCGCTTCGCCGGGCTTCTCCAGGAACTGAACCTGCATGCCAAAGGCTTTCAACACATCCAGGGCGGAGGCGCTCCCGCCGTCGGCGGCGGCGCTCCCGCCGTCTTGAGCCGCCTGCCAGCCCAGGGCGACAAACCTGGCCTGCGGCAGCTTCCGCCCCCAGGTCGGCGACGAACGAGTCGCAGAGCCTGCAAATGCGCGCCTGGCGTTGATCTTCATCGTCAAAGGGATCCGTCTGCCGTGCGTCGCTGCCGCACACCGAGCAGGTATCGTCCGGGTTGCCCCCCACTGGCGGCGCGGCAAAAACCGCGGCGTGCATCTCTGGCCCTAATTCGGTATAGCGGCGCTGCTTGGCGCGTCCCAAATCGGCGTGCATCTCACTCCAAAATTGCGGGAACTCGCCGGCTTTAAAGCCGCTGGCCGGCAGTTGCGCGCAGCCAAGCGCCAGGTACAGGCCGATCCCGTGGCTGCGGAGCATCTTCTCTGTCACCTTGCGGCGGATTTCGGGCAGTTTCCCCTGGGCGTCCAACGGCGCAAGCAAGAAGAAATGCCCGCCGCCGGCGTAGATGACATTTGTATAGGGCAAATCCAATTCTTTCAAGACAAAACGCAGCACGGCTTCGGTGAGAAGCTGCAGGTAAAAAGAACGCCCGCGCAAGGTTTGGGCTGCTTTTTTGCTGGTGATGGTATAAATGAACTTCTGGATGCCGGAGATGTCGCCGCCGATCAGAACCGCCACCGGGGTATCGGGAAGTTTATCCCCTTTCCCTTGAAAAGCCTCGCGGCTGGCTTGCAGCAGAGCGTCAATTTCGCTCTCTGCCATGCCTGCCATGCAGACCGCCAGAGCGGCCGTCATCCGGCTGTGATCGTACAGCGAAACATCAGGCGCGGAATAGTAGTACGCTGAAGGGACGCACCAGGCGGCGGTTTGCAGCGCGCCGAGCAAATTCTCAACATAAGAGTGCAAATCCCCCGTATCTTGTTTGGCGGCGCTGCGCAGGACATCCAGCAGTACCTGGTAGCCTCCGCCTTCCGCATTCTTGTCCCGCCGCTCGCCCGGGAAAAGCGCATCCTGCGCCAGTTGCAAGGGGCGCAAGGGCAAGAAATGCCAGTCTTTTTGGCGGCGAGGCGCGGCCAGGGCCACGCGGTCAAAGATTGAGATGATCTGCCGGGGCTGCTCTTTGTTTTGCCCTGGGTCAACGCGCTCCCCGGCGCTCAATTTATCCGCCAGAGCAACCAATTTGCTCAGGAACTTATCCTGGGCGGGGGATTTTTCCGGCGCATGATGGTAAGCGCCGGCCAACGCCGCGGCGCGGTACGGCGGCGGAACATTGGTCTGGATGAAGTAAGCCGAGTAGGTTGCGTGCGCCGGCTGCCCTTCACCCTCAAAACCAGGCGCGGCTTTGCGCGGGACAGGTAAGGCGCGTTGTTCGATTTTTCCAATATCGTGCAGCAGGCCAGCCAGCGCTGCGTTAAGATTTTTTGAGTCCATGCGATCTCCTTTTCCAACTGGAGGGATTGACAACAGTATTGTACATCCAGCGCGGGGCGGCGTCATCCTGAGGCCTGGGGATTTTTCTCCCCGCGAGTAGGGATGATGATTTCAGTCCTTTGTGTTAAACTTGCAGCGCATCCAGGAACGGCTTGAAGCGCTGCGCCACGAAGCCCGGCCGGTTGACTTCTTCGTCCGGCCAGGCGGCGCGGCAGGCGCGCAAGATTTTCTTGCGGTGCGAATCGACCGTGCTGATCGCCAGGCCCAGTTTTTCGGCGGACTCGGCGCGGCTCAAGCCCTCGACCGCCAGGCGCAGCAAGTCCTGCTCGCGCCGGCTGAGCCCCTGCCACACCTGCTGGCAGCGCTGCCGCTCCTCATCGCTCTGCCAGGCGGAGGCGGCCGGCTGCGGCGTCGCCAGGCTCATCAGTGGGCGCAGGGCCGGGAAATAGGCAGTCCAGGGGACAAACGGAACGGGGATCAGATGAACGCCGGCCTCCGGCGGCGCGTGCAGCACAGCCCCGCCGCGCGCCTGCTCGGTGAAATCGGGCGGAGTGTGCAAATGCCAGATGCGGTCGGCGGGCGTGAAATGCTGCATGGCGGC
>CAIQJJ010000542.1 GCA_903872065.1 uncultured Anaerolineales bacterium
CCAGGTACCCTGATCGTTGATCAGCCAGTTGGCGGCGCAGTAGTCGCGATGGCAAGGTACAGGACGCTCGCCGCGAAAGGCGGGGATCAGTTCGCCGGCGGCGCGCAGGGTTGCCAGTTCAGCCGGAGTGAGCAGATCGCGCTGGATGGCAAGCTCGATCTGCTGTTGATAGCGCGCCGCGACGTGTTCGCTGGCCTCCGGCGGCGTCGCCTCGACGCAGCTTCCATTACGCCGGCAGGGGCCAAAGGACTCGCCCACGCCCAATTGGTGCAAAGGGCGCAGGGCCGCGCCGGCCGCCCGCCAGATGGCCTGCTGCTGCGCCGCCGGCAGGGGTAAATCCTCAACAATTTGCCCGGGCAGTTCGCTGATCAGCAGCGCCAGCGGTTCACCCTCATGCACTGCCAGCAGGCGCGGCGCAAAGTCGCCAAAGACGCCCGCCCAGTGTTCGTAGGCATGCACTTCGTTGTTCCAATGGGCGCGGGTGTGGTGGATTTTGAGATAGGCGCAGCCCGTCGCCGTGCGCAGGCGGCAGGTGGCTGACTCGTGATCGCCATGTTCTTTGCTGTGGTCGGACAGAACCTCGACCGGTCCCAGGATCGAGGCGCTCCAGGAGAGGGCGCGCCCAAAATCGGCGGCGGGGATTATTTTCATGGCTGCTTCTTGCTTTTCTGTAGAGACTGTCTTATGATCGGCTTCATCCGTCCTCCGATTGTACTGTAAAAGAGAAACGATGCAAACCTATCAAAAACTTTCACGGCGCGCCAAGTGGCTCTATGGCTCAGGCGATATTGCTTTTAGCCTGACCAATACCATTCTCTCGGTCTACTTTGCCATCTTTTTGACGGATGTGGTTGGCCTGCCGGCGCGCCTGGCGGCGGTCGCAATTTTCATTGGGCGCAGTTGGGATTATCTGAACGATCCGCTGATCGGCTACTTTTCAGATCGCACGCGCACGCGCTGGGGCCGCCGCCGGCCTTTCTTGCTGTTTGGCGTCTGGCCGTTTGCTCTATCGTTTATCTTGCTCTGGCTGCGCCCGCCTTGGGAAAATCAGCTTTTGCTGATGGGCTATTACGCCCTGGCTTATGTCTTGTTTGACGCCAGTTTTACCCTCGTCAACATGCCCTACACCGCCCTGACGCCGGAATTGACTGAGAGTTACGACGAGCGCACCAGCTTGACCTCCTACCGCATGTTCTTTTCGATCGCCGGCAGCCTGATCGCCTTTACGGTTCCGATTCTGTTGGTGGAGCGTTTCATCCCGCAAAACGAGGGGCGAGTGCTGGGCATGGCGATCCTGTTTGGGCTGGCCTGCATTTTGCCGGTCTTGCTCGTCTTTTTCAATACGCGCGAGCGGACGGAGTTTATGCAGCTTGAGCAGCCGGCCTTCGCCGCCTCGTTGAAAGCCGCCTTCAAGAACAAGCCCTTTTTGTTCGGCGCGGGGATTTTTCTGCTGACCTGGGTGGCGGTGGACATCTTGCAAACCACGCTGCTCTTCTTTTTGAAGTACGTGCTGCAGCGCGAGGCGCAGTCCGATTTGATCATGGCGACCATTTTTATCACCGCGCTGGTGATGCTGCCGCTGTGGGAGTGGGCGGCGCGGCGCACCGATAAGCGCCTGGCCTATATCGCCGGGATTGCGTTTTGGGCGCTGGTGCAGTTGATCCTGGTCAGCCTGGGGCCAGGAGACAGCTTGATCTGGCTGCTGATCTTGTGCGTCCTGGCTGGCGTTGGGGTCAGCGCGGCGCACGTCTTGCCCTGGGCAATCATGCCGGATGCGATTGAGTGGGATGAGTGGCAGACCGGGGCGCGGCACGAGGGTGTGTTTTTCAGCCTGATTACCCTCATGCAAAAGGTCGCCGCCTCGGTGGCCATCCCGTTGATTTTGCTCTTGCTGGATGCCAGCGGCTATGCGCCGAATGCTGCTGAACAGGCGCCGAGCGCTTTGTTCGGCATTCGCCTGGTGGTCGGCCCGCTGCCGGCGGCGCTGCTCTGCGCTGGCATCTTGTTTGCCGTGTTTTATCCGCTCAACCGCGCCGAGTTTGCCGACGTGGTGGCCGAACTGGCGCAGCGCCGCCAAAAGAAGAGCGCCTCTGAGGTGCAGGAGGGATGATGACCGGGTTTGCTAACAGCGTCATTGAAGTCCGCCCTGTTCGCAGCGCCGCTGAGCGGCGCACGTTTTTGCTCTTTCCCTGGCGCATTTATGAAAGCGATCCGCTGTGGGTGCCGCCTCTGCTGCCTGAGCGCGCCGCTCGCATGGATGCGCGTAAGGGCGTCTTCTTCAAGCGCGGCAGCGCCGAGTTTTTCATCGCCTGGCGCGGGAAAGAGCCGCTCGGTACAATCTGCGCCGCCGAAGACCGCGCCGTGAACGCCCAGCGCGGCTTGCACGACTGCCTGTTTGGCTTTTTTGAGTGCGTGAACGATGAAGCCGCGGCGCATGCCTTATTTGATCGGGCGGCCGCCTGGGCAAGGGAACGCCAACTGCGCACTTTATATGGCCCTTTCAACCTGGATTACGAGGACAGCTATGGCATTCTGATTGAGGGGCGCGACCGCCCGCCGGCGCTGCTGTGCGGGCATACGCCGCCCTATTACCAGGGCTTTGTTGAACGCTATGGCTTTCAACCGGCGCGCGGCGATAACCTGGCCTTTGCGATCGGCCTGGACCTCAACGCCCCGTCCTGGCAGTTGACGGCGCGCCTGGCGGAGCGGCTGCGCCGGCGCGGGACGGTCGCCGTGCGCGGAGCGCGCCTGGATCGGTGGGATGAGGAAGTGGATAATATCTTGCACTTGCTCAATAAAGCCACTGCCCACCTGCCCGATTTCATCCCCTGGCAGCGCGCTGCGCTGGAAGAGATGCTGGCCTCCTTTCGCTCGATTGCCGATCCCGAATTGATCTTGTTTGCCGAGGTCAAGGGCGAGGCGGTGGGCTGGTTCCCCGCCATCCCAAACCTCAACGAGGTCTTTCAGCGCGTCAACGGGCTGCGCTACCCGTGGGATTACCTCAAGCTGGCCTGGTATATGCGCCAAAAGCCCAAGAGCCTGACGATCAAAAGCATCCTGGTCCTGCCCGAATACTGGAACCTTGGCGTGGGGGTGCTGCTGATGGATGAGATGGCGCGCCGCGTGCAGGGGCAGGGTTACGAATGGATTGACCTGTCATTGACCAGCGACGACAACCCGGCGACGCCCGGCCTGGCCGACCGCATGGGGGCCAGGCTGTACAAGCGCTATCGCGTCTACCGGCGCGCCTTAGATTAGTCTTGGAAAGCCAATTCGGGCCCGGCGAGCGCCTGTTCTAGGAGGGGGCGGTGTTGGTCGAGGAAGCGCTTCTTGGCGAACGAGGCGCAGCAGTAGGGGTCAGGGGCGTTGATGTCCTGCCGGTAGTAGAGCGCCCGCGCCCGGCAGCCCCCGCCGGAGAACGGCAGGTTAGGGCATTCGGCGCATTCAGCGTTGGCGACGAAGCATTTGCCGCCCGCCAGGTGCTGCTGCCATAATTCCGCCAGGGGGTATTCTCTTACGTTTTTGCCCATGAACTCCTGTCCTAAAAATGTGCAGGTGGTCGTTTCGCCAGTGGCGCCGACGCCCAGCTTGTTGCAGGTCGCCGGGCAGCCAAAGAGGTCTTCTGTATCGCTGCCCCAGCATTTATCCGAAAGTCGCTGCAGGGTGATCTGCTCGCAGTGCGTCAGCGCCTCAATTTTCTGGCGCACGTACGCCGCCATCGCCGGGGGGATCAAGAGCGCCGGGTTGTCTTTGGCTCTGCCGGAGGGTTTGATCAGGCCGACGACCAGGTTGTGTATCCCCAGTTCGCTCAGCAGCTCAGGGAGGCGGGCGATCTCGCGGCAGTTTTGGCGATGAACGGTGAAATGTACGGCCAGGTTTTCGGCCCCGGCGGCGCGTAAACGTTCCAGGGCTTGCGTCGCCATCTCGAAAGCGCCATTCCCGCGCAGGAAATTGTGGGTCTCGGCGCTGACTCCATCCAGGCTGATCTTGACGCGCACGCCCAGTTCGGCCAGCAATTTCGCCCAACTCCTATCAAGCAGGATGCCGTTGGTCAGCAGGGTGATATTCAAGCCTTGCTGGCAGGCGTGGCGCAGGATGGCGGGCAGATCGGCGCGCGCCAGGGGTTCGCCTCCCGTGAGGACCAGATTTTTGACTTGCATGCCTTGGACCTGGTCAACCAGGTTGATGATTTCAACCAGGCTCAGTTCGTCCGCCCGGCGCTCGCCGGAGGCGGTGCAGCAGTGGAGGCACTGCAAGGGGCAGGCGTTGGTGACGTCAATGTAAACGCGTGAGGGGGTTTTCGTTTCGTGGCTCATCTTGGTTAACAAACACTGACCATCGGGTTGTATTCCAGGGCGTCTGCAATGACCTGCCGGTAATGCTCCGCATTCTTTTGCTGCTCGGCTAAATAGGCATCGGTCTGCGTTAAAACTTTGCTGCGGCGCAGCTTTTTGGCTGCTTTCTCGCGCAGCAAGGGGAAAGTGCAGAAATTGCTCATTTCTCCGGCCACGATCTGCTCGATTTCGGTGAGCAGCGTAAGATCTACCTCGCGGCGAAGTTTATACAGGCGCTTGGGTAGGTGTATCTGCTCCTGGGTCCGAATTTCGAGGCAGTTCGCGGTGAGCAGCTCGCAGAAGGCCAGCGTTACCGCAATCTGAGGGCCGTTTTTGCCAAATTCAGCCTGGTAACCAGTCTTTGGCGAGAACCGCTCTTTGCCGCCGAGGAGATGGCTTAACCATTGGATCGTATTCATGGCTTGTTTTCCTTTCTCGTTTCGAGGAATTCTTATATTGATGATAGCCGGGCCGCGTTTCACAAAAGCTTCCAAAACGTTCCGGCGTTCTTCTCAGCGTTCTGTACACCTTACAGAATTGATAGGTGTATAATTAATCCATGGAATCTCTGGAAATCTTTACTTTTGGCGGGTTAAGAATTTTCTTGGGCGGCGTGCCTCTAAGCGATTTCCACTCCAGGAAGGCGGAAGCCTTGTTGGTCTACCTGGCGGTGATGCAGCGCCCTCAGCCGCGCGAGGCCCTGGCGGAACTGCTGTGGCCGGAACGCCCCGCGCCGCAGTCTTTTTCTAATCTGCGGGTTATCGTATCGAATCTGCGGGCGCGGCTCGCTCCGTATTTGCACATCACTCGCGATCAAGTGGGTTTTAATTGGGATTCTCCGCTCACCTGCGATACCCTGGCGCTGGAAGCAGCCCTGGCGCAGCAAGACCTGGCGGCTGCCTTGCAGGTTTATCAAGGCGAATTTCTGGCCGGTTTCTCGCTGGCTGGCGCGCCGGCTTTCGAGGCCTGGGTACTGGAAACCCGCGCCCTCTATCACCAAAAGGCGCTGACAGTCTTGCAGCAGAGGATCGATCACGCTTTGCTGTACAGCGACTATGCCGCCGCTTTGCAATCGGCGCGGCGTTGGGTCTCGCTGGATGCCTTGGACGAGTCCGCTCACCTGGCGTTGATGCGCCTGCTGGCTTCTGGCGGTCAGCGCAGCGCAGCCCTGGCGCAGTTTGAAACCTGCCGCCGCCTGTTGAGCGATCAGTTGAGGATTGCGCCAGGGGCGGAGATTACGGCTTTTTACAACCAACTGAAAGCGGAGAATTGGAGCGCCGGCGAGGCCTCTGGCAGCCTTTCAAGTTCAGTTGGGGCAGATGTTCTACCGGCTGCGCCGCCCTTGCCGGCTTTTCTGGATGCGCGGCGGCTGCCGCTGATCCCCGAAGCGGCGCGTTTTACTGCCGCGGAACCCTTTGTCGGGCGTGAGGTTGAATTGGACTGGTTGGCGGAACGCCTGGCGCGCATGTTGGAGGGGCAGGGTGGGATTGCATTTGTCTTGGGCGAGGTGGGCAGCGGCAAGACTTGCTTGCTGCGCGAGTTTGCCCGCCGCGCCCAGGCGGCTTACCGCCGCTTGTTGGTTGCTGGCGGGGCCTGTCATTTCTATCGCGGGGACGGTGAACCACTGCTGCCCTTCCGCGAACTGCTGGCGCGCTTGACCGGCGATCTGGAACAGCCCTGGCTGGCCGGCGCCCTTTCTTACCAACAAGCTTTGACTTTGTGGGATGGTCTGCCGCTGACGGTGGAGGCCTTATTAGAGCATGCGCCGGATATGCCGGGCAGCCTGATCCCGATCAAAGCTTTGTTAAGCCGCCTGGATGATCCGGGTTTGCAGGCGCGGGCGATCCGTTTGACCGCCGGCCGCAAAGAAAACCGTTCGGTCGAACCAGGCCTGCTTTTTCGCCAGGCGGCCGATTTTCTGGGCGCGGTTGCCGCACGGCGGCCTCTGCTGATCTTGCTTGAAGATTTGCATTGGGCTGATCCTGCCTCGGTTGACCTGCTCAGTTTTCTGGTGCCTCGCTTGCAGGGTCAGCGCATTTTGATCCTCGCCGCCTGCCGCGCCGAGGAAATGCGCCAATCCCCCTTGCAAGCGCTGCTGACCGAATTTAAGCGCCAATTTGGCGGGATTTGCCTGGATTTGGATCGTTTGAATGACGCCGCCGGTCTTCATTTTGTAGAACGACTTTTGGATGTTGAACCGAACGACCTGGGGATGGGTTTTCGCCAGCGTTTCTTGCGCCAGACGGGCGGGCATCCGCTTTTCGCTGTTGAGCTGCTGCGTGAGATGCAGGTGCACTGCCAGCTTGAACGGGATAGCACGGGGCGCTGGGTGGAGGGGGCTTGCCTGGGTTGGGATGCGGTTCCAGCCCGCGTCGAGGCGATCATCGAGATGCGTGTGGCGCGCCTGCCGGCGCTGGTCTACGAGGCGCTCAAGGTTGCCAGTGTGGAGGGCGAAACGTTCACCCTGGAGGTCGTTGCGCGTCTCCTGGGGGTGGACAGCGATCAATTGCTGCAAGAGTTCAGCGCCAGCCCGTTGAAAGAAGCGCGCCTGTTTCTGGATGCCGGGGTACGTTGGCTGGGCCGGCAGCGCCTGGCTTTGTATCGTTTTCGCCATTTGTTTTATCAACGTTATTTTGAGCAGCTTTTGGGGGAGGCCGAACGCGCCAGCCTGCACGAAAAGGTGGGGTTGGCGCTGGAAGCGTTATACCGGGATGCCCCCGAAGAACTGGCGGCGCTGGCCCCGCGCCTGGCGCATCATTTCCGCATGGCCGGCAATGCGCTGAAAGCCGGGCATTACCTGCTCCAGTTGGGCAATCGCGCCGCTCGCCTGGGCTTTCACGATGAGGCGATCGATCATTTCAAACAGGGCCTGGCCCTGCTGCAAGCTTTGCCGCGCAGCGCCGCCCGCCTGGAACAAGAAATCGCCCTGTCGTTGGCGTTATGCGTCCCGCTGCAGGCCCGCCGCGGCTACGCGGATCCCGAAGTGCAGCGCCTCCATGCACATCTGCGGCAGTTGTGTGAGCAGGGCGATACAGACCATCGCCGCGATACAGAACCCCGCTGTGATGAACAGAATCCCTTGTACCCGGCGCTTTATTTCTTGCGCATCGCACACAAATCTCCGGAGGAGCGGGATGTGGCGCAGCAGCGCGCCGGAAACATCCTTGCTGCTGGTGAAGCGCAAGACCCGCTGCTGCTCTCTCTGGCGCATTGGACTCTGGGCGCGGAATTGAGCTACGCCGGCAATTTGCTGCCAGCGCGCGTTCATTTGGAACAGGTGGGGCAGTTGTATGCGCCGCAAGAGTATCCGTGGTGCGCCTTTTTATTCGGCAACGATCCAGGCATTGCCAGCCGCGCCCGCCTATCCTGGGTGCTGTGGCTGCTGGGCTACCCTGAGCAGGCCGCTCGCTGCAGCCAGGAGGCGCTGCGCATGGCGGAGACGCTCGATCATTCCACCGTATTGGGCTTTGCCATCGGGATCGCCGGGGTGTTGTTCCACCAACTGCGTGGGGATGTCCTGGCGGTGGCCTTATGGAACCAGCGTTCGCGCCAGCTTTCGGCCAAAGACCAGGTGGCGCTGTTTCAGCCGGCGGAGACGCTGCTGCACGGCTGGGTGCTGGCGCAAGACGAGC
>CAIQJJ010000543.1 GCA_903872065.1 uncultured Anaerolineales bacterium
CAGGAGGACGACTTCATCGCCGCGGGTTTCCAGGCGTGGATTGCTCAATCCCACCGCGCGAACAGGGCTGCCTCCCTGGCGCGCGCCGGCGGCGCGGATATCCCAGCGCCGGTCGGCATATACCAGTCCCGTTTCCAGTTCCACCAGCATTCCGTTCTCCAGATCACACGATAACATTGTGGCGTTCCTTTCATCCTGACTCGAGTTGTCCATTCATCCATGTCGCCAGCGGGCGGCTTGCCATCCGATGGCTCGCTTTCGGGCGGCGCACCCCGAACTCTTCCAGCGCCGCCCGGTTTTTTTAGACCGCTTCGAACAGCAGCAGTTCGGAGGTCAGCGCCCCCTCCAGCCGCACGGTCAGTCCCTGCTTCATCAGCGTGAAGCCGTCCACCTCGCAGCTCTGCCCGCTGCTGTCCCAAGTCACCCGGTAGCGGTGGGATAGGTCCAGGCCGCGCAGGCGCAGCAGGTACTCCGGCTGGGATGGATCGGAGAGTTGGAACAGGCCGCAAATGCCGCGCCGGCGGTCGGCTGAGGCCAATTCCAGCACGCCCCAACCTTTGGGCTCAGGGCCATTCACCACCGGGGTGTGGTGGTAGATGCGCCCGGTATTCATGAAGGGGCGCACGAAGTTCTTGTACAGGTCAAGCCAGTGGCGGCTGCGCTCGAGCATCAGCGGGTTGGCCTGCGAGCCCAGCGGGTAGAAGAAGGCCAGGGTCGGGCGCACGAACAGCAGCAGGCGCGACTGGAAGTCGAAATCGGCGGTGGTGTGCCCGGCCTGCCCGCCGATCAGGCGGTCAACATACTCAGGCGGCAGGGCCATCGTCATGCCGTTAGTGATGGTGAAAGAGCGTGGGGCGATCTGCCAGTCCGTCACCCAGGTGTGGCTGAAACGGCGCACCATGCCGATGTCGGTGCGGCCTCCGCCGCCGGCGCAGTTTTCAAAGATGACGTTGGGGAAACGCTGGCGCAGGCGGGTGTAGACGGCGTAGACGGCTTCGTAATAGCGCCAGTAGCCGCTCTCCGCAAACCCCTCCCGCTCACCGCGCAGGCCGGCCCCGGGCGAGGTGTTGTAATCCAGGCGGAAGAACTCGCACTCGTTCTGCTCAATCACCCGCGCGATCTGGCTTTCCATCCAGGCAGCCGCGGCCGGGTTGGTCAGATCGAGCATGCCGCCCAGGCGCTGCTGCCCGTCGTAAGCGGTGGAGATCCAATCTGGATGCTCTTTGGCCACCCGGCTGGCCTCGCCCACCCGTTCGGCGTCCATCCACAGCCCCCACAGCATGCCCTTTTCGTGCACTTTGTCCCGGAAAGGCTTCAGCCCGCCCGGAAAGCGCTCTAAGCTGACGTCCCAATCTCCCACTGTGGTCCACCAGTTGGCGGACGGAGCGGCGTACCAACTGGCGTCAATGAAGAACACCTCCGCGCCCACCTGCGAGGCGGCCTCAATGGCGTGGAAGACCCGGTCAACGGTGATCTCCACCTCTGGCCCAATGCCCGACTCCACCCAGCCGCCCCGGCCGCGCGGCTGGGGCAGGAAGACGCTCTGGCGCAGGTGGTCGTGCATGGACTGGATGGCGGCATCCAGGTCGCCAAAGGTCAGGCCCAGGTGCACTTCCGGGGTGGCGATGGTTTCGCCGGGGGCGATCACCCGCTGCGGCGCAGGCGCGTCGGGGCCAACCCGGAAGCTCAACCAGGCGGCCTGCTCGTTCATGCCGCTGTCGGCGTCCAGGTCGAACTCGAAGCTGTAACCGCCAGACCAGGCCAATTGGCAGGTGAAATGCTCGCCGGTGGCATTGTTGCGCAGTACAAACATGGGGTGGCGGTGCCGGTCGCGGCCGAAGCGTCCATCCACCCGGTAGCCGGCGGAGGGCAGGTCATGCCACTGGAAATTGCCCTCGTGACCCCAGCGGTGGTTCTCAAAGTAACCCAGCGAATACAAGGCCGGGGCAGAGCCATCCGCCTGGGCCAGGTGGGCGCGCCAGCGGTTGGTCTTTTGCAGTACGCCGCTCCACGAGCAGGCGCGGGCCAGGGCTGCTGGCCGGCTGCCGGTGTTGCTCACTTCCAGCCAGCGCGCCAGCACAGCGCTGCCGTCCAACCGGGTATGCACCTTGACCTGCACCGGGCGCAGCTTGTGAGCCAGGGTCAGCACGGCGTGCAGGCCGCCTGGGACGGGAGTCTTCTCGAAGCTGACCCATTCCCAGTCGGAAGCCAGCAACTGCCCGTCAATCTCCAGCCAGAAGGCCTGCGGGGACTGCGTATCCAACGGGTTCAGACGTCCGTCGTAGAAGTTCACAAAGCCGGCGCCGTTCCAGCCGCGGCTGACGAACTGCCCGCGCACAAGCGACTCTTCGTAAGTGACCCAGCCGCTGCGGAAGCTGAGTGTGCGGAGGACAACCTCAGGTTGTTCTTCCAGGATGATGTCGGAAAAAGGTTCAGGGGTCATGGTAGTCTCGTTTTCTTTGCTGACCCCCTGTCCCCTTCAAAGAGGAATAGGGGGCAAGGGATGATGGGAATTTACTCTGCGCGTTGGTAGACGATCACCGCCGCGCCTGGCCTGTCGTGGATCTCAACTTTCAATCCTTTCTCCATCAGTTCTTTCCCTGAAAAGCGGAGCGCTTCAGCCCGCTCCAGGTCGGTAACTTCATATAAGACGGAAGGATCAAGCCCGCTAAGACGCAAGTATTTCACAGCTTCGTCGCACTGTTCGCGCCGGAAGGCCTGGATCAAGCCGCGGCCTTGATCTGGCCGGTCGAACTGCCAGGCGATCCACTGGTCAGCCTTGCGGCTGTAATCGCTCAACGGGTAATAATCGCCGTAGAAATAGCCAGCGGCCGTGATGCGCCGCCATTCTTCGGTCAACCGCTGGAGCGGGCGCCAATCAATATCCGTCCGGCGCAGATCGTAAGTCAACATTGTCATCGAAGCCAGGGCGCTGCGGAAGGCGTAAGGATCGACCGTGTCCACCGGCAGCACATACGCGCCAAAATATGGGAACCACGCCGCGAGCGAGTGGTGGAACGCCTGCTTTGTCGCCAGATCGTCGTAATTGTAATCCGTCTTATGCAGCGGTACGGCCAGGCGCAGCGTCTCCAGGTCGTTGCGCCGCCCGCCGCTGGCGCAAGAATCGATCAACATTGCGGGGAATCGGCGGCGAAGTTCGCCCCAGAAGGTCAGGTAGCCCTGGACGTAGAGGTTCTCGGTCATTCCCTGGCGGTCGGGAGCATCCGCCCGACGCCAGTAGTCGAGCGGATCCATGTTAAAGTCCTGCCGGTAAAGGTCGATCCCCTGTTCGGCGATGACTTTTGAGGTGTGTTCAATCAGCCACCGCAGGGCTTCGGGATGGGCCAGGTTGAGCAGCGTCCCATCCAAAAGCCACTCAGGATGCTCTGCCAGCCAGGTGCCGGGGGTGACGCGCTCTGGCTCGAACCAGACAATGGTTTTTGCGCCCTTTGCCCGGCAGTGATCACTGATGGCGCGCAGGCCGCGCGGGAAGCGCTTGGGGTCGGGCTCCCAGGTGCCAGTTCTTGTCCAGTTGCCCTCGCAGGGATACCAGCCGGCATCCATCCACCAGTAATCCAGGCGGATGCCTTCGGCCACATAACGCTCGAAAAACGCGATCTGGGTTTCTTCGGTGGCCTCCGCCATTTCGGCGAACCAGCGCCCGGTGTAGGCCGGCAGGATCGGTTCAGGCAGCTTCCCGCCCGGGCGCGGCAGGTTATGGGCGATCATCCAGCGCCGCCAGATGTTTTGCGATCGGACGATATCCGCCCCTTGCCAGAATAACAGGGCGATCAACGGCGTTCGGATCATCTCGCCGGGTTTAAGATACAGATGGGTTCGTTCCTGGCCGGCGAGAACGCGCAGCCCGCGGTCATTCCAACCATTTTCAGCGATGAATTCACTCGACCATTGGCCAGGCCAGCCGATCGCCAGGATGACCCCGCCATCCTGGAGTTGGATGTTGTAGTAGGGCCAGCCCTCCGGGCCGTTGGTTGGGCGACCGCCGCAGGGCGCGAAGCGTTTGCGGACGCCCCAATTGAGCGTACAGGTGTAGGGTTCATAGCCTTCCTCGGCGTACCAATCCCCTTTGTTGGTGCGCAGAATCGCCTGCCCTCTTTCATTGCGTTGGAAGCTGGCATCCATCCCCAGCAGGTTTTCCAGGATGGGGGTGTTTTGCGCGCCAGTGTTGCGCAGGTAGAGAGTCCATTCGATCACGGGAAAATCGGTGTACTCCACAGCCACGCAGCGCACCTCTAGCCCGGTCTGCGGGTCGGTCCACGTGAAAATCCTTTGCGCCTGGCCTGGCTTGGGCGCGCTGTCCTCCATCTTCATGGGCCAACTGCCCAGGAAATCGCGCGAGGATTTCCCGTCGTAAGTGAATGAGAATGGCCAGGCGGCGCTGTCCATCTGTGGTAAACCGCCTGCTTTCGACGGCAGATGCTCTGCTGTCCATCGGTCTCGACTTTCCAATTCTTCAGGCTTTACAAATATCGGCGTATTCATGGTTGCTTCCTCTTCATTCTCTACTTGACCACCAGCCTCTTCAGCGCCTGGGCAAAATAGCAGTAATTCTCCCACGAGACATCGTCTGGGATGAGATGGTCGAGCTCGGGGATGTATTTTCCCCGCGCGATTGCCGGGCGGATGCGCTCCAGTTCGCGGTCAATGGCCTCGCGGTCTTTGGCCAGCTCGCGCTTATCAATTGCGCCGGAGAAGGCCAGTTCCGGGAAGCGCCTCTGCCAGTCGTTGATGTCGCAGCCGGCGGCGACTTCCAGGGGGAAAAGCAGGTTGACGCCGGCGCGGATCATCGCCGGCGTGATGCGCTCGGGCTGCCCGTCCGTGTCTACCGAAATGACCGGAATGTCGTGTTGGACTGCGAAGGCTTTGATGCGGCGGTAATTCGGCCCCAGGAATTCCTCCCACATTTTGGGAGAGATCAGCGGCCCGGCGACATAGCACATGTCTTCCCAAAGGTGGATCACGTCCACGCGCACTTCCTTGACCACCTGTTCCCAGACGATCAGGTAGAGGGTGGTGATGTGATCCATAATTTCGTGCGCCAGGTCGGGCATCGTACGCAGCGCAATTAACCCTTCTTCATCGCCCATCAGCCACCGGTATGGGCCAAATACCCCTGCGTCAGGGTAATATCCAAGCTGGATCGGGTAGCCTTGTTCCATCCACTGGCGGCCTTTGGCGCGCCAGTCCGTCTGCAAGCGGCGCGGATCGTTCGGATCGAGATAGGCTGCTTTGTAGGCTTCCCAATCGGCGCGGTTTTTGATTGGAAAGGAGAGGAACTCAGACATCGATTCGCCGTGTTTATAATTGCGGCGCTTGATCCCCCAGGTGTCGTAAAAAACCACGTAGTCGCCATCTTCTTCAATCGGGCCCGTATCAAGGGTCGGGCATGGCCCGGTGTTCATCGGCAGGATTTGCGGAGGGACATCCGGGTTCATAAATGTGCGATGGTCTTTAATCTCAGGCGGTTTTCCCTCGCGTTGCCAGCGCTGCCAGGTGGTGCCCCAGGTACCCCAGCTCAAGTAATAGGGGGGACGATCGACCGGTTGACCGAGGACGGCAGCGATGTATCTTTCGCGATCATTCATAAATCACCTCATTATTCCTGGAAGTTTACCGATTATCATAGGAGCGACACGAGCGATAGTAGGAAAGCATTTTCAGTGCGCTTCAGAATTGGCTGATTGCTCAGTTGCATCGTAAATACCCGCTTTCTCCACCAGCCTGGGCTGGACAACTTCAGCCTCTTCACTGAGAGGTTTATGTCCATTCCCATTGTCCGCCGCGCTGGCTCGCAGACGTTTTTTGTCCGTCGAAGTCAATTGCACGGGGAACAATTGCGCCGCGTCGACATCGCGAATACTTTGAATCTTGTTCAAGAAATAGGAAACGTAGTACCCCTGGTAAGTTGTTTCCTGGACATTTGCCAGTTTTTCGTTGGCAATTTTGGCATAGAATGGATCGATGTCTATCCCGATAAAGCGCCGCCCAAGCGCCTTCGCGGCAATCGCCGTTGTTCCGGTACCCAGAAACGGATCCAACACAATATCGCCGGGATCAGTGCTCATCAACACAATCCGCTCCAAGATGGGAATTGGCAACTGGCAGGGATGCTCGTCGCGCCGCACATTATGCCGAATGCGGTGAATATCCGTCCACACATCGCTGACCAACGCGCCAAAGGGGTGCATCTGGTCTTTTTTTCCCCCATAATCTTTTAAATAATTATTGCAGACGCGGCAGCGCTTATGCGGATAACGGATCTCATAAAATTTGAAATTCCTCGGTTCTTTGGTGTAAAACAAGATACCGTAGTGCGCCGGCAGCAATGTTTTGCCTAAAGGATTGCTCATCGCGTCCCACGAAATCCAATGCCGGAAATATGCAATCTCGTTCAGGATCGCCGCATAATACGTTAACCACTTGGGGATATTGTGGACAAAGATTGAACCGGTCGGCTTCGTAATTCGGACCAGTTCTTTCAACCACTTTTTGCACCAATTTAAATACTCGCTATCTGGTCTTTGATCTTTATAAGCGATGTATTTTTTTTCAAGATTAAACGGGGGATCGGCAAAGCAAACATCCACCACACCATCTGGAATAGTCGCTAAAATTTCCAGGCAATCCCCAGTTACTACCTTATCAAGATAATTTTCTAACAGCAAAAAAAATTCGTCTTTCTGAAGAAACTGTTTGAGACTTTGAGCCGGATCGGCATCCGGCTGAAAATTGAGCAGATCGGCCACAATCGCCCGGACGCGCGCTTTCATCTGCTGCTCAAGCTCCGCGATGCGGAGCAGAGGCGTGCAGGTTTTGATAAATTCATCAAATGGCGGCTTGGAGGCTAACTGCTGCATAAGAGGCTTATATCCTTTCACCAATTATACCTAAGGCAGGCCGATTCTTTGTAACACTTAACCTCGTTAATTTTGTTCCGGCGATTCGCGAAAACCTGTTGCCACGCGGCTTCAATGACGCCAGGTCAGCCGGGCTCGCC
>CAIQJJ010000544.1 GCA_903872065.1 uncultured Anaerolineales bacterium
ATTTCGATGGCGTCATTCTGGACAGGGCGAGCCGGGCTGCCTCCCGCCCGGCAGCGGACAAAGACGCTCGGTGCAAGCTGCCACCAATCGCCAGTGAGTTGGGCAAAAGAATCCATGTTGATCAACCAGGAGGTGGGCAAGAAACGCTTGAACAGGTTGATGCGAAAATGCGAGACCGTCAACTGCCGCTCGATGACGAAATCGCAGTGACTCAACCATTGACGCACGGCGCGGGGATGAAAATCGAAGTTCAGTTTGGCAAATTCCACCGCTTCCAGGGTGAACGGACTCCAGGCTTGCAGGCGCAGAAGATAGCGCAAGATGGATTTTAAATTGTGCTTATTGGCAAATTCGAGAATGAAGGTCGCCTGGGGTTGAAGTACCTGGCGCACTTGCTGCAGCGCCAGAGGCGCATCGGCCATGTGATGGAGAGTGCGGATCATGGTCGCGGCGTCAAACACGCCAGGCCGGAAAGGAAGCTGATAGATATCCGCCGCGACGTACACATAACGTGAACTATTTCCCAGGCGCGCCTGGGCCTGTTCGAGCTGGGTGCGTGAATAATCAAGCAAGACAATCCGTTCGAAGCCCTGGTAGCGCGGGGTATTTCGCCCCGCGCCGGCGCCGAACTCGATCAGCAGTTTGCCCGCCGGCGGCAGAAGCCGTCGCAAAGCGACAGCTTCTGCACCGTCTTCGTAAGACCGTCCCCCGGCGTCCCAAAAACTGGTTTGGTAATCGGAGCCTTCGTAGTCGCAAACAGGCGGGCGGTTGGTGGTCATGGAGCGCCGCGGCCCTACTTCAGGCTTCCCGTAGAAATAGCCCTTTTCACTTCCCCAATCGCTTTGGTGATCTCAATTTCGCGAGGGCAGGCCAGGGTGCAGTTGAACACTGTGTGACAGCGATAGACGCCGTTTTGCGCGCTGAGAATCTTGAGCCGTTCATCCGCCGCGCGGTCGCGGCTGTCGAAAATGAAGCGGTGAGCATTGACAAAAGCCGCCGGCCCCAAATACTCATCATTTGCCCAAAACGATGGGCAAGAGGTGGTGCAGCAGGCGCAGAGGATACATTTGGTGGTGTCATCGAATCGTTCACGATCCTCCGGCGATTGCAACCGTTCCGTCTTAGGGGCGGGTTCATCGTTGATCAGATAGGGCAGCACAGTGCGGAAGTTTTCAAAGAATGGATCCATGTCCACAATCAAATCTTTGATCACCCGCAGTCCCATAATCGGTTCAACCGTGACTTTGTTGCCATGCAGGTCGCGCAGCAAGGTTTTGCAGGCCAGCCGGTTTTGTCCATTGATGCGCATAGCGTCCGAACCACACACGCCATGCGCGCAAGAACGCCGGAAGGACAGGGTGCCATCAATATACCCTTTGACGAACTCCAAGATATCCAGGATGCGATCGGTGGGATCGGCCTCAAGCTGATAAGTTTCGTAGCGGGACTTTTTATCAATTTCAGGATTGTAACGGTAAAGTTTGAGAGAAATTTTCATAGCTGCCTTCTTGGGGATAGATGAGCAAGAAAAACTTCCTGATCACTGCTCGCTAATACACCCGCTCCTTTGGTTGATATTTCGTAATCGCCACGGGTTTGTATCCCAGGCGAATGTTGCCGTCTTTTTCCCAGGCCAGGGTGTGTTTCATCCAGTTTGCATCATCGCGCTTGGGATAATCATCCCGCGCATGAGCGCCGCGGCTTTCCGTACGGTTAATGGCGCATACGGTGATCAACTCAGCCAGTTGGAGCAGGTTGCCCAATTCCCAGGCATTGATCAAATCGGTGTTGAATACTTTGCCCTGATCGGTGATTTTGATGTGCTGATGGCGTTGGCGCAGTTCGCGCACTTTTTCCAGCGCTGTCTTCATGCCATCTGCCGTGCGGAAGATGCCCACGTGATCGAACATCACGCTTTTCATTTCGCGTGAGATGTCCGCGACGCGTTCAGAGCCGGCGCTGTTTTTCAATTGGTTAAGCTGCGCCAGAGCGAAATCAGCTGCATCCTTTGGCAGGGGTTGCAAAGTAGCGCCGCGTGAAAATTCAGCAGCCCTCAAACCAGCATGTTTGCCAAAAGTAATCAGGTCCAGCAGGGAGTTGGTTCCCAGGCGGTTTGCTCCATGCACCGAGACGCAAGCAACTTCTCCAGCCGCATAGAAACCTGGCAACACCGTATTTTGGTCATCTATGACAACCTCACCGTATTTGTTGGTGGGGATGCCGCCCATGGTGTAGTGAGCGGTCGGTTGGACCGGCATTGGCTGTGTTACCGGGTCTACTCCCAGGTAAACCCGGCAGAAATCGGCGATATCGGGCAGTTTGGAGATAATTTCGTCGGCAGTGACAATATACGGTGAGCCGTCGGGGCGTTTGCGCCCATCCAGAGCGGCGTAGCGGTTGACCACTTCAGGGCGCACATCGAGGTAGAAGAAATTTTTGCCGCCGATGCCGCGCCCTTCGCGCATTTCGGTGTACATGGCGCGGCTGACGACATCGCGTGAGGCCAGGTCTTTCACCTTGGGCGCGTATTTCTCCATAAAGCGCTCGCCCTTATCGTTGAAGAGAATACCGCCCTCGCCGCGCACCCCTTCCGTGATTAGGATGCCAAGTTTGTAGATGCCCGTGGGGTGGAATTGGAAAAATTCCATGTCTTCAAGTGGGAGGCCTCGTCGGAGGGCCACCGATGCTCCGTCCCCGCTGTAAGCATAGGCGTTGGAAGTTACTTCCCAAATGCGTCCATGCCCGCCGGTGGCAAAGACCACAGACTTGGCGTGAAAGACGTGCAGCTCACTGGTGGACAATTCCAGCGCAACCACCCCCGCGGCTGCGCCATTGACGATCAGTAGATCGATCACTTGAAATTCATCGTAGAAATTGACGTGATTTTTGATGCACTGTTGGTAAAGCGTTTGCAGGATCATGTGCCCGGTGCGATCGGCGGCAAAGCAGGCGCGCCGCACAGGTTTGCCAGTGACATTGTTGGTATGCCCGCCAAAGGGTCGCTGATCGATCTTGCCCTCTGGGGTGCGTGAAAACGGCAAGCCGTAATGCTCCAGTTCATAAACGGCATCCACCGCTTCCTGGCACATGAATTCGATTGCATCTTGATCGCCCAGGTAATCAGAGCCTTTGACTGTGTCAAAGGTATGCCATTCGGGATAATCTTCCTCAAGATTCCCAAGCGCCGCGCCTACGCCGCCCTGCGCCGCGCCTGTGTGGGAACGGGTGGGATAAAGTTTGCTGATCACCGCCGTTGAGGCAGTCTTCGATGCGTAGAGAGCTGCCATCAACCCTGCGCCGCCGGCTCCGACAACGATAACGTCAAAAATATGTGTCTGCATGGTTCCTCCGCTTGAGTGGGCGAGCCTTTGCCGAAAGGCCATTTTGCCGCGGCAAAGCGACTCTGCCCGCAATCTTTAGGCCTGTAAAATGACAAATACCGCGATGACCAGCATGGCCAGCCACAGTAAGAAAACGACGCTGCGCAGTAGGGGCCGCCAGAAACTGCGACCGACATAATCCTCGATCACGACGCGCAGTCCGTTGAAGCCATGCGATACGGCAAAGAAGACGATCAGGATTTGCATGATTTGCCACCAGGCAGTCACCCAAAAGGCGGCGTCATCCAGGTAAGGCTCAACATGGAACCGGTTGGGGAAAAACATCCACCGCAGCAGCGTTTGCAAATCTACCTGGGTGCGTGCGCCGAGGATGAACGCCCCAACTACCCCGCTCAGGGCTAACAAATACATCGTTAGCCCTGAGACGCGGGTGAAGAACCACATAATGTATTCAAAACTCCACGCGGGTTGGACACTGCGTGGACGGAGGGTAGAACGTGCACTCATGACGATGTCCTCTCAGATTTTTTGGCGGAATTACCCCCCCGCAAAGGCATTGCGGAGGATAAAGAATACTCCCATCCCATAGATGGGGATGAAGATCAGCCACTCTAGCCAGGTCATTTCGCGTTGGTACTGTAATGCTTGCGGCCAAAGGTCTAGTACAATGATGCGCAGACCGTTGAGCGCATGGAAGATGGCGCAAAAGTAGATGAACAATTGAAAGCCCCATGATTCATAGAAGACATTGAGCAGGTCAGGAATATTGGAATCAGTGCCTACAACATGGACAAAAAAGGATGCCGCCACGTGCATCCCCACAAATAGGATGATTCCGATGCCACTGATGCGGTGCAATACCCATGAGAGCATTGGCAGCCCACCTTGATAACTCAACCCTTTTACGATACTTACTTTTGACTTAAGCATCATAGATACCTCCGTAAAATTTTCTAGTTACTCGATTTTACACGATTTCTCAGAACCAGTCTTATCGAATTTGCAAATTCGTGAAATTTGTCTTCCCATTAAGCTAAAACAGGGTAGAATCAGCCATCACTCATCAAAGGAGCTTATATGTCCGATTCACACTTAAGCCGCCGCCAATTTGTTGCTGTGGTGAGCGCCTTTATCGGCGGGATTATCGGCGCCGTTGTCGGGCTGCCGGCCATTGGGTATTTGATTTCTCCTGCCAGCCAGGGGAAGAAAGCCGAGGGGAAGATCCCTGTCGGCCCGGTGGATAAAATCCCAACCGATGTTCCCACCCTATTTAACTTTACGCGCACCAAAGTCAATGGGTGGGAAAAAACCTCAAATAGCTATGGGGTCTATATCTTGCG
>CAIQJJ010000545.1 GCA_903872065.1 uncultured Anaerolineales bacterium
CTTGCCCACCTCCTGGTTGATCAACATGGATTCTTTTGCCCAACTCACTGGCGATTGGTGGCAGCTTGCACCGAGCGTCTTTGTCCGCTGCCGGGCGGGAGGCAGCCCGGCTCGCCCTGTCCAGAATGACGCCATCGAAATGATTTTTTGCTGTCCCGAATGCCGGCATACGCCCCTGGAAGTATCCCCTACCCTGGCGACCTGCACAGCTTGCGGGCGCAAGTATGCGGTTCAAGAGGGGATTTACGATTTTCGCCAACCAGTTTAGGCGCTCTTTTTCTCCACCACCCAAAAATGCGATAACCCAAATCTCTTAAGCGGCGTCCGCTCCAGCCATTGGAGAACGGCGCGCAGCAACCGTCCCCCTCGAGGGAAACGGGCGATAATATTATCGTAAGCGCCGAAGATGATGACGCGCTCAATCACCGTCAAAGGCAGATCAGCCAAAAGCGCCTCCAGGTCAGCCGCAGTATAAATGCGCACATGCGGGGCAAGCTTGTCTCGCCAACGCCGCGGCAGATAGTTCACCAGAGGGATATTGCCAAAGTGATACTTGCCGCGCCAATACACGCCATGCGTCTCAAAAGGGTAACCGCGGTTGGGCGCGAAGATCAAAATCCGCCCGCCCGGCTTCAGCACGCGCGCCATCTCACACAGCGCAGCGCGATCATCCTGCACATGCTCCAAAACTTCGTGGCTGAGGATAACATCAAAAAATGCGGGCGGGAACGGCAGCGTCTCGCCGGCTGCGTTGACCACCAGATCAGATACGCGCGCCGCTTCGGCGGTGCGCGCGAAATCAAACTCCAGGCCAACTACCTGCCCCGCATACGGCTGCAAATGGCTCACATACATCCCAACGCCGCAGCCATTTTCAAGCCAGCAGCCTCGCCGGCGCGCGCCGGCCGCGCCCAAAATCATCTGCAAGCGGCGCTCTTGCCCGGCGCGCCAGACATAAGATGGCTCGCCGCAGCGCGCCGCTTTATCCAGCGCGGCTGGGAGACGAGCGCCAGGCAAATTCTCTCCACTCATCCAGCGCTCTCACTTTGCGCCACGCGCTTGCCGGCCTCCACGTCCACTCGCGTCAACAACCAGCCTCCCAGAACAAACAAAAGGATCAGGCTCAACACCGCCGGGCGGCTGCTGCCAAAGTAGAAACCTGCCGCGGCGAACATCAGCGGGCCAATCAATGAGGAGAATTTATCCATGACGCTGAACAAACCAAAGAACTCACCACTCTTGGATGCCGGCGACATGGCGGCGTATAAACTGCGGCTGAGCGCCTGGCTGCCTCCTTGCACAACTGCCACCATCCACGCCAGGAACCAGAACTCGATCACCGAATTCAGGATATATCCCCAGACCGCAATCATGGCATAGATGCCCAGCGAGAGCAAAATACCGTTTTTGGTATTCATTTGGGTCGCCAGCCCAGAGAAGAAGCGCCGGCCAGTCAGAAAGGCAAACGCCAGGCCCACGGCTTCAACCAACAAGATCATAGCGATAATCGCCCCCAGATTGCTCTTGCGCGCCGCCGGCAGAACCATCAACTGCCCAACTGAAAGCAAATGCCCGCTGCTTTGCGGGTTGCTCTGCGGCAAAACAACCAGGCTTAACGTATGCTGGCCGGCTGCAGGAGCAAGGATAGTTGTGGCTTCATCATAACGAACCGTCGGAGAGTAAGAGTCAATTTGCATAGGCTGACCATCCTCACCCAATAACGGCTGCCCATCTAATTCGACCGCCCAAATCCCACCATCTGGCCCAAGACTATAAAGCAGACTGACTTGCTCGCCATTGAAAGAAAATTCAAACCGGGCATCCACATCCGGGGTTTGCACATAAAGCGCATCCTGTTCAGCGCCAAGTTGCGCGGCCGGTACAGTGATCGTATTTTGCGTGTTCGCCGCCTGGAGCGTTCCATCCGTTGGCGAGTATGACCCTTCTCCATAAGCAGCAGCCGTGGTTTCAAACCGCGCTGGCATCCCACCGATGAAATCTCCCGGCAAAACCTGTGCGCCGACAATGCCAGTGAGGGGCAAAGCAATGACGTTAAACAAGATAAAGGCCAGGTAAATGGGCCGCCGGCGGTCAGCAGTATTGGGCAAACGCCCAAAAATGAGACTATAAGGAATGCCAACGAACTGCACCAACAGCAGCGCCAAAATCAACTCCGTGCTGCCCATGCCCAGCTCTGTACCGTAAATCGCAGCGACCCCAATGATAGTGCCAATGCCATCGTTATACAACAGAAACGCCAGCAAATACTCAAACAGTTGGCGATAATGGCGGATATCGCGCAGAGTCTCGCCCAAACGCTTAAAACTGGCTGAAACGATCCCTTCGCCGGGTTTCAATTTTGCGCTGGCGGTAAGGGGCTCTGGCACCGTTAACAAAATGGGGAGAGTAAAAACCGCCCACCAAATCGCCACACTTAAAAATGACAGGCGCGCCCCCCAGGTACCCGGCAAAAATTGGATCATTACCACATTGATGGCCAGGAGCAAGCCGCCGCCCAGGTATCCCATCGCGTACCCACGGGCAGAAACCGCATCTTGATCCTCCGGCCTGGCGACATGCGGCAAAAGAGCGTCATAAAAGGTCAACGAACCATTAAAGCCGATCCGGCCTAAGATCGCCAAAATGGACGCCAACACCCAGTCGCCGCGTTCAACACCCACCAACAATGCGGTACTGAGAATGCCCAGGCCGGTAAAGGCGGCCAGAAAACGCTTTTTGCCGCGCATCACATCGGAGATGGTGCCCAAAATCGGTGAAAGCACCGCAATAATCGCCAGCGAAAGACTCAATCCCGTGCTCCAGATCGCCGTTGCACGCGCTGCGCTGGGCAAAGTGGCCCCGGCCACCTTGCTAAAATAAATCGGCAGCACAGCCGCCAGGATGGTCGTGGCAAAAGCGGAATTCGCCCAGTCGTACATCGTCCAGGCCTGGATACGGCGTTTATATTCTTTGTCAGAGAGGGGAAGGGTCATTTTTCGCTCCATTAACAGTAAAAATGTAGAGAGGGGAACGGTTCGCGCCGGCGCACGCGCCGCAAAACAATAAGCCGATTATACCGGACAAACACCCTCAACCCATGCTATAATCCACTAAACCAGAGATTATTCTGGAAATCTTCTGTACGGAGTGTTCAATGACCTCTAGCCCCCCTCAGCATCCCGGTGAAAATTGGCATGCCATCGAACCCCAAGACCTGCTGACTCAACTGGCTACGCCTGCCGAAACAGGACTTTCTTCTGAAGAGGCTTCTCGTCGTCTCGATCAATACGGAACCAACCAACTCGAAGAAGCGCCGCGTCCCACTTTTTTGCAACTGCTGATTGACCAATTCAACAATTTTGTCGTCATCTTGCTGCTGGTTGCGGCGGTCATTTCTGCTCTGCTTGGCGAATGGATTGACTCGGCGGCAATCATGGCCATTGTTTTGCTGAATGCGATTTTAGGCATTGTGCAGGAGCGTCGCGCCGAAGAAGCATTGGCCGCGCTGAAGAAACTGGCCGCGCCTGATGCGCAAACGCTGCGCGATGGTCGCCGCCAGACCATCCCGGCGCGCGGCCTTGTCCCTGGCGATATTGTCTTCCTGGAAGCCGGCAATTTCGTTCCGGCAGATATCCGCCTGTTGGAGGCGGTCAACCTGCGGGTTGAGGAAGCCGCTCTAACGGGCGAATCGATCCCGGTGCAAAAAGACGCCAACATCCATCTCAACGCAAACATTCCCCTGGGAGATCGCAAAAATACGGTGTTCATGGGAACCATTGTCAACTATGGGCGCGGGCGCGGCGTAGTCGCCGACACAGGAATGCACACTCAGATTGGTTTGATCGCCAAAATGCTGCAAAGCGTGGAGGAAGAAGAAACGCCGCTGCAAAAACGCCTCGATCAGCTTGGCAAGACACTGGGCTGGGCGGCGCTTTCGGTATGCGGGCTGGTATTTGTCGTCGCTGTGCTGCGCGGCACAGACCTGGGGCTGATCGGGTCGGCCGGTTTGCTAAGTTATTTTGAAGCAGCCAAAGAACAACTGGTTGAGATGTTTATGCTGGCGGTCGGTTTAGCGATTGCCGCCGTTCCTGAAGGCCTGCCGGCCGTTGTCACGATCAGCCTGGCGCTCGGCATGCGCGAAATGATCCGCCGCCACGCCCTCATCCGCCGCCTGTCCTCAGTAGAAACTCTCGGCTCCACAACCACGATTTGCTCAGACAAAACCGGCACACTGACCCAAAATGAGATGACGCTGACGCGCGTTTGGGTAGACGGAAAGTTTCTCAGCATTGGCGGAAGTGGGCGCAATCTCAGCGGAGAGTTTTTGGTTGAGAATAAGCCCGTCGCCATCCAGGATTACCCCAGCATCCTGACTGCGCTGTGGGTAGGCGCCTTGAACAACGACGCCGAGCTTGAAATTTCTGGCGAGGCAGCCGGCTCGACTGGAACGAGCGAGCAAACCTATCGCATGATCGGCGATCCTACCGAAGGGGCGTTGGTGGTTGCTGCGGCGAAAGCTGGCGCTCTCCCCCGTCCGCTGAACCAGGCTTATCCACGCGTTCAAGAAATTCCCTTCGACTCGGTGCGCAAACGGATGATCACCATCCACAAAATCGAAGCGCCAAAAGCTGAAGATATTTCACCGTTTTATGATCATCATTACCGCGGCAAGTATGTCATCGCCGTCAAAGGCGCGCCGGATATGGTGTTGGATTTGTGCACCCGCCATCAGAAAATGGACGATACCTCCAACACCCTGGACGAAAAAGAGCGCATGCGCGTTCTGAGCGCCAACGACACAATGACGCAGGATGCACTGCGTGTGCTGGGCGTCGCCTACAAAGTGGTGGATCAACTCCCCAATCTTGAGGACGTATCCACTGTTGAAAGCGACCTGATTTTCATTGGCCTGGTGGGGATGATTGACCCGCCGCGGCCTGAAGTATCGCCGGCGCTTAAAACGGCTGCTCACGCGGGCATTCGGACGATCATGATCACCGGCGATTATCCCAACACAGCGCGCGCCATCGCCGAGGCGATCGGCCTGCTGCGCCCCGGCCACCAGGTGCTTACCGGCGCAGAATTGAATGAGATCAGCGATGAAGGCTTGATCAAGCAGGTCGAGCGCACCGACGTTTTTGCGCGCGTCTCCCCGGAACACAAACTGCGCATTGTGCAAGCCCTGCGCGCCAACAACGAAGTGGTGGCGATGACCGGCGATGGCGTCAATGACGCCCCCTCAATCAAAGCCGCGGACATCGGCGTTGCAATGGGCATCACCGGCACGGACGTCGCCAAAGAAAGCGCGGATATGGTTTTGACCGATGATAATTATGCCAGCATCGTGGCGGCGGTCGAACAAGGGCGCGTGATTTACGATAACATTCGCAAATTCGTCTTTTTCCTGCTCTCATCGAACGTGGCCGAGATCATGGTGATCTTTTTAGCCACCCTGGCGGGCCTGCCTTCTCCTCTGACCGTGATCCAACTGCTCTGGCTCAATCTCTTGACGGATGGCGCGCCGGCGCTGGCTCTGGCGATGGAAAAGGGCGATCCGAGTATCATGGAGCGCAAACCTCGCCCGACCACTGAGCCAATCATTAACCAGAACATGCAAATTGGCATCCTCATTCAAACCATCACACAAACCAGCGCTGTTCTAGGCGCTTTCTTGGTGGGTTTGCTCTGGCATCTGCGCGCCGGCGATCTGCTGCCGGCAGGGGTCAATCCCTTGCTCTACGTTCTGCAGTACAACTGGGGCGGGCTGGATGTCCAAAGCGCTGAAACCATGGCCTTTGCCACCCTCTCGCTTTGCGAGTTA
Source organism: uncultured Anaerolineales bacterium (assembly GCA_903872065.1). Taxonomy (GTDB): domain Bacteria; phylum Chloroflexota; class Anaerolineae; order Anaerolineales; family UBA4823; genus CAIQJJ01. Next base: position 5,822 of record CAIQJJ010000545.1, read on the forward strand.
TTCCGCGCCTACACGGTGCGCTCAGAGAAAATTTCCGTCTTCAAATTGGGCGTCTTTTCGAACCGTTACATGCAATATGCAGTTGGTCTTTCAATAACCTTGCTGCTGTTGGTTGTCAACATTCCGTTCCTCCAACCAATCTTCAACACCCATTTCTTGACCATTTCTGAGTGGAGCGTTGTCATCGGCCTATCGCTCATCCCGGCGGTTTCAGAAGAAATCACCAAAGCGTACTTGCGTTGGCGCGACCGAAGCTAAGGAAGCAGAATTTTATCATTGTCTTTTTGAAGAAGCTGTTATGAACCCTTCAGCAGAATTTATACACACGTTCGGCGAAATGGCGCGTTTAGGAGAAAGCATCAAACTCTACAACTCTTATCGCGGCATCCCGATTGTCTATGAGGCAAGACTCCTCAGCGTAGACTCCTGGTATGTAACCGCCTCGGTGCATGAATTTCAAGCGGTCTGCCTGGCGCTGGAAAATATGACGTACATCCAAAACAGTCTGCTGCCTGGGCTTTTGCGCTCTCGCTGCATCAATGTAGATGTGAAGACGCGCGAGGCGCGCTTGACCGAGTTTACTCTGGGCGGCGCTTCTGTAGGAAAGCGAAAGACGGTACGCGTCCAACCGAGAGAACCCACCGATGTCCAACTAATGGACGCCAATGGGGTGCGTATCGCCGGCATTTTAGCGGATGTATCCAGTGATGGGGTAGGGGTAGTGACCTTTGCCACCTATACATCTGGCGAACTGCCTTTTACCCGAGGGATGGAAATCTTCGCCGAGTTAATCTTGCCGGAAAGCGATCAAAACTTTCGCTTTCATGGGAAAATTGTTTCGATCTCTTCGAAAGGAAAATTCACCAACCGCCTGGGACTGAAACTCCAGCCCGATCCAGCGGCTGAGCCAATCTTACGGAAATACATCGCCTACCGGCAGGAGGAGATTCTGCTTGAGATTAAGGGAGTGTACGAATCGATGTGCCGTGAGAAGAAAAAAACAGGCCCGTTGGGTTTACGTCCTGATTGACTCGCCCAAATTGGGCGGCAGTTACGAGATTGACCATGTCCCTCAACTTTCAGCAGGTACACGAGCAAGTCAAGCAAATGGGTGAAAATGCTCCTTTGCGCGAGCAGAAACTGCAGGAGATACGCGCGACCGCGCGCCAACTGCTGACTCATTATGCCAATGATCTGGATCACCTGCGCGCCAAAGTCACCCGCGCCCTGCGCAGCGATCCGACCTTGCGCTGCGCCCTGCCAGTCAACGAGCCGCTGACCGCGCATTTCAGTTCACCGCCGCCGCCCCTGCCCCTCACCCTCCTGGCTGCCGATGGCTCTCAAATCAACCCAGACCGCCACGATCCGGTACAATACTGCCTGATCAACGTTGGGACTATCCAGATGAGCTGGGGAACAGCCCAGCCGCCGCTGCCCAATATCCAAAGCAAGCTGCTTTACGATCAAGACATCTACGATCTGACCGAAAACATGGTTGCACTGCGCCGCGATCTGGCAGAACGCCAGGTGTTGGCTGAACTGGCTGCCCAGGCGATTGCAGCACAGCCCGAAACCCCGGTAGTCTCTTTTACCGATGGGCCAGTCGAATTGTGGGGCGCCAAAGATGAGCAAGGCGATTCAGAATTCCAAAAAAGCCTGGATACCTATCTGGAGTCGCTGACGCGCTTAGAAGAACTGAGCGCCATCAACGCCGGGTATGTAGATAAGCCAGGCGCCGACCTGGTGTTGCGTCTACTGGAAGTGGCCGTCACGGCGGAAGATCAGATGGACAACTTGCGCCAATACCGCCCTCTGCGCGGCGTCACTGATACCGACCTGTTTCGCGATTGGTTAGCGCCCGGCGAACGTTCGGCAGTGTTTGCCATGCAATCAAAATCGGCCGAAAAATACCGGCGCGGCCTGGCCCTCCACTTCTTCTACCTGAACGTAGGAAATGAACATGCTGACTGGCTGGCGCGCGTGGAAATTCCCGCCTGGGTAGCCAGCGCGCCGCAAAAATTGGAAACGATCCAGGCCGTGTTGATCGATCAGTGTAAAATTTTAGGCGCCAAACCCTATCCTTATCTGCTGCACCGTGCGCATGAGGCTGCCGTAGTGACTTTGATCGAAAAAGAGCAGCTTACCCAGATGATCTTGATTGAAATGCGGCGGCGCGGCATCGCGACAGGGGAAGGCTCATACAAACAAGCAGCAAAAGACGCTGGCGGAAGAACCCGTTTTGGCGCGTGAGGCGGCTTCTGCAAGAGAAATGAGACAAACATGACCATGCTTGAAATCGGACGTTTGCTAAGAGCCGGGACAACGGGCTTTGTGGTTGGATGCCGGGTCAATCAGTTAGATGCGCCGGTCTTTGGCGGCCTGACGCGCGTCTCTTTGACTGATGATTATCATGTCTACGGCTTGATCCACGACATCCACATTGATGATGATGGCCTGGTGCGGCAGTTGGTTACAGCGAGCGGCGTCAGCGATGCCGTCATTCAAGACAACCGCGTCAACCGCAATGTCCCCGTTGAAATGAGTGTATTAACCGTAGGATATCGCCACGGTGATAAAATCTATCATCTCTTGCCTCCACGACCGCCGCTAAGTTTGGATATAATCTATCTATGTGATGCGGCAGAAATCCGCAGTTTTACCAGCGCCGGCCATTTTGGCTATTTTCGCCATATCCTACGCGCCAGCGACTTGCCGATCGCGGAATTGTTAGCCGCCCATCTGCAACAAGCTCAAGCCGCCCACCATGCGAACGGTCAAATGGATTGGACTAATGCCGCGGTGCAAGAATTAATTACACTCCTACGCGACGACTATCCCACCTTAATGGGTGTGCTGGGCGCGCTGGGAGAAATAGTGACAGGTGACTGATGGATAAATCTTTGGAAACCCTTTCAAGTCTTGTCTGCCAGTTGCCCGCTTGCCAAGTGATAAAGCCATGATCCTCTTTCGCTCTCTCGTCTCTACCTTTCGACAATTAGAGGTACCCACCGGAAAACCAGTCCTGGTACACTCATCGCTCTCAGCATTTGGCGAAGTGCAGGGTGGGGCCAACACCGTTCTTGGAGCGCTGCTCGCCTGTTACCCAACAGTGCTTATGCCAGCCTTTACCTTCAAGACCATGCTCATTCCCGAAATCGGCCCCGACAAAAATGGGCTTGTCTACGGCAGTGGAAAAGACTCAAACCGTATGGCGGAGTTTTTTCGTCCCGACATGCCGGTGGACAAACTGATTGGCGTTATTCCGGAGGCCCTGCGCGAAAACCCCAAAGCGCATCGTTCGAACCACCCAATTTTGTCGTTCGTGGGAATTAACACTGAGGCGGCGCTCCAAGCCCAGACAATTGAAAATCCCCTGGCGCCGATTGGAACGCTGGCTGACCAGGATGGGTGGGTCATACTTTTGGGGGTTGATCACACGGTCAACACCACCATCCATTATGCAGAGCGCCTGGCCGGGCGGCGACAGTTTGTGCGCTGGGCGCTGACCCCTGAGGGTGTGGTGGAATGCCCCGGTTTCCCGGGATGCTCGAATGGCTTCAGTGTGCTGGAACAACCTCTTCAGAAAGTCACGCGGCAGGTAAAGGCCGGCAATGCTGTGATCAAGGCCATGCCAATCCGAGCGATCCTCGACGCGGTCAAAACCATCCTGGCAAAAGACCCTCTGGCATTATTGTGCACGCAAACAGATTGCGAGCGCTGCCAGGATTTCAGAAAAAAGTAGCGGTCGCCCGCTCAAAACAGACGCCTGTCGCGGGAGAATGATTTCTCCGGCGACAGGCGTCCCTGGCTTGAGCGCCAATCTCAGTTTAGAGTCGCCGGCCGATCGGGTCGCGCCGGCGAACGTTCAGTTTAGATTCACTCGTCTTCTCGATTCCGCAAATGGGGGAAGAGAAGCACTTCGCGAATATTGGGGCTATCGGTAAGCAGCATGGTCAGGCGATCCACCCCCATGCCAAAGCCGCCGTTGGGAGGCATGCCATAACGCATCGCCCGCAGGTAATCCTCATCCATCGGGTGGCGTTCCTCATCCCTGGCGTCGTAGTCGCGTCCCATTTCAAGAAAACGCGCTTCTTGATCGACCGGATCGTTCAGTTCCGTAAAGGCATTACACAATTCAAAACCAGCCACATAGCCTTCGAAGCGCTCAACCGTCTGGGGATCATCCAACTTACTTTTAGCGAGCGGGGAAATATCGCGCGGGTAGTTGTACAAGAAGGTCGGCTGAATCAGCGTCGGTTCCAGATGGTCGCCAAGCAGTTGATCGATCAACTTACCGCGCGTGGCCCCCGGTTTGGGGTGGATGCCTTTGGCCTCCATCGCGTTGGCCAGGTCATTGCGGGTGGGAGCTTGAGCAATATCAATCCCGGCTGTCTCTAAAATCCCCTGCCTGAGTTCCACCCTGCGCCAGGGAGGGGCAAAATTAATCTCACGCCCCTGGTAGACCACTGTGCGCTGCCCCAAGACATGATCGGCGACATAGCAAATCATCTGCTCGGTCAGTTCCATGACTTTGAGATAATCAAAGTAGGCGCAATAAAACTCAAGCTGGGTAAATTCGGGATTATGTTTAAAAGACACACCTTCATTGCGAAAATCTCGCCCGATTTCATAGACGCGTTCCAACCCACCCACCAAAAGACGTTTGAGATATAACTCAAAAGAAATGCGCAGGTAAAGGTCTTGGTGAAGCTGATTGTGATGGGTAACAAAGGGCTGCGCCGCGGCGCCGCCATAGATCGGCTGAAGAATGGGGGTTTCAACTTCCAAAAAACCCTGCCCATCCAGAAATTCCCGCAAGGAACGTAAGATGGCAGCGCGTTTGCGGAACAGGTCGCGCACTTCGGAATTGACGGCCAAATCGGCGTAGCGCTGGCGATAGCGAGTTTCTGGATCAGAAAGGAGCGCGTGCCGCACCACCTGCCCATCAACCACTTCATCCTTGGCGGCCGGCAGCGGGGTGATTGCTTTTGCCAACAACCGAAACGCGGTGACTTTGAGGGTCAGTTCACCGGTGCGCGTGCGAAACATCTCGCCCGAGGCTTGAATAAAATCGCCCAGGTCGAATTGGTGATTAAAGAACGCCAATTGTTCCGCGCCGAGATCGTTCGCTCGCAGGAAAAGTTGGATTTTGCCATCGCCATCCTCAATATGCGCAAAAGTGATTTTGCCCATTGGACGAATGGCGCGCAGCCGCCCGGCAAGCGTTGCGACGACAGGAACAGCCGGCTCACCGTCTTTCTCGGCTGCTTCAAAAGCCGCGATCGCCTGGCGGCTGGTATGGGTACGCTCCGCCCGCGGCGGGTAAGGGTCCACCCCTTGTTCACGCAGCCGGCGCATTTTTTCCAACTGTTTCTGTTCTAACGAAGATAATTCAACGCTCATTTCATTCTCCTGAACCGCGAAGAAACAAAAAACCCCGCGCCGTTCAAATCGTGCGCGGGGATTGAATGCTTTGCCCCAAGGTCACTCGACCTTGAGAATAACCACCGAGAACGCCCCCGCTGGCGCATCCACACGGACGCGATCCCCAGCGCGGCGATCCATCAATGCCCGTCCCAACGGCGACTCGTTGGAAATCCGCCCCTCGCGAGGATGAGCTTCAGCCGGCCCTACAATCGTATACACTTCCGGCTCGTTTTCGTCTTCCTGCACAGTAACTGTCGAACCAATTTGCACGGTGTCCGATTTAACTTTCTCATCCTCAATTACATGGGCATTCGCCAACAACATATCCAATTCTTGGATACGTCCCTCGACAAATGCCTGTTCATTCTTCGCGGCTTCGTACTCTGCGTCTTCAATCAGTTCGCCGCCCTCCATCGCCTCGTGCAGGCGCGCGGCCACTTCCTGGCGCTTTACAGTACGTAAATAATCTAATTCTTCCTGCAATTTCTGGTAGCCCTGGCGGGTTAAGAATGAATGAGACATGCGATTATCCTATCCAAAGAGAGAAAGAAAACCTTGTAAACCATTCTTTTTGACATGTTAAACCGATTAAGCGAATTGGCGGTATGCGAGAAGCTCGCCGCCCCAGCCACACATCGCGGCGATTTTAGCATAAAAATCTGACAAATGCAAGCCATTATACATCCCCAAATATAGAACAAATTTACAGTAATCAAGCAAGACTCTCCTAAGGATTTTCCCTCTTCCTGACTTCCAAAGAGAGGGCTTTCTCGCTTGAATTTCCCGCCCGATCGAAGACCCGCAGCAGCAGTTGATGTTGACCGGGCGCACCCTGCCAGGCAAACAAGGTTTTCCACTCAAGCGTCGCTGTCGCAGCCGCCGATGGATAAAACGCCGCCAATAAAGCGCCATCCGCTTCTAATTCCACTTTCCACAGACCGATGTCATCCTCCGCTGTCAATTGCAATGGAATATATCCTTGTGGATCCGGATCAACTTTTTCCCCCTCTGTTTGAGGGGCTAAGAACCGCGCCGCCGGCGGCTGATTATCTACTGTTACCTGGGCGACAACTGTCTCCACCGTCTGATCTTTATGCACCACCAAGAGTTGGATGGCGTACAAACCGCTTAAACCACTGGCGTCCCAAACTCCCAGCACACCGTCTTCCACTGGACGGGGGTTGTCTTCTCCCACTTGCAGCCAGCGCTGCGGATTCAAGCCGGCGCCCACCTGCAAACGATAAAAGCGAAAATCTTCAGCGGTTGCACTGCCACGCAACGTTACCTGGCCGCGCACATTGGCAAACAGCGCCGGTTGGCTCAAATTTACCCGCGCCGAAGTCAGCGGCGCGGCGATCAGATCGTAATCACGCGGCGGAACAGGCAGACCGGCCTGCGCCGCCCACCCGGCGGCCTCAGGCGGGACGAGGAGATAAACCCGATTCTCTACCAAAGAGGGCGGAGTAAACACCGTCGCTAAAAGCCCGGTCTCACGATTGACCGGAACGGCGCGATAGAGCGTATCGGGAATCGTCGGCTCGCTGCCCGCCAGAAAGATTTCACTGACCACATTCGGACATTCGACGGTGGGCAGCAAACCGGATGGGTCGCACACCGCGACGGTGTTGACGCCGGCGGGAGTTTCCCAACCGAGCGCCGGCCGGCTGCGTGCAGCAGATTGAATAATGGCCTGCCACAAAGCTGCCGCGGCCTGGATCGGCGCCTCCCCCTCGACTTCCTCAGGCAATCCTATCCAAACCACCGCCGTCGCCTGGGGGATCGTTCCAACTGTCCAGGCGTCGCGTCCACTGAGCGTCCGGCCTGCTTTCACCGCCGCCGGCCGGCCAATCTCCAAGAAGTTAGGATGGCCCAGCGATGGCCAGCGCGCCGGTTCGTCACTCAGCACATGGGTCGCCAAATAGGCCAGTTGAGCGCTGACCAATGACCGGCGCTGCGGCTCGCTCCAATCCAGCCAGAGGCGGCCATCGGTCGCCTCGACGCGTAAAATGGCCGTCGGCTGCAACCTGGCATTTGCCTCGATCGCCCGCCCCGCCAATACTCCGCGATTGGCAAAAACCCCCAAGGCATGCGCCGCGGTGAGGGGAGTGGTGGATTGATTAAGCAAAGCGGCGAGATTCTCCTGATCGCCCTCAACGGAAAAGCCAAAAGCATCTAGCAAGCGGTTAATATCTTTGTCCCCCACCTGTTGGTAAACCTGGGAAGCTGGCGGCAGATAATCATTGGCCAGGGCCATCCGCAAGCGCATTGGCCCGTGCGACTGCTGATCAAAATTGCTCAACTCTTGATCGGGGATATCCCACACCAAAGCAGCCGGGCTGAAACCGCGCGCGAAGGCGGAAAGATAGAGATAAGGTGTAAACAGCGTGCCGGCCGGGTGAGGCGCAGAGACATCTCCGGTTAGAGCCAGGATTTGCCCGCTATGGGGATCTAAGATTGCCGCCGCCGCATCCAATTCCGCCGGCAAATCCACCGCCAGCGCGGCCAGGGGGCGCGCCGCTTCACAAGCGACAGCCGAACCTTTCACCAACGAGGCGGTCGCGCAGGCGGTCTGCTGCTGCAAATCAAAATCGAGGGTGGTGATGATGCGCAAACCGCCGCGCTGAATACGCACTAAGGGCAATTGCGACGCCAGTTGAGCCAGCGCAAGCTCGGTGAAACCCGGGGCCAGGCTGATGGCGCGCGCCGAGCGCTGCAAGCGCAGTTCTTCTTCCTGGGCATGGTCGGCTTGCTGCGACGTAATCCACTTCTGCTGGCGCATCTCAGCCAAAATCTGCCGCTGGCGTTCAAAGACAAGCTCAGAGGCCTCCAACGGGTCAATCGCCGGCGACTGAGCCGCGGCGACCAAAAACGCCGCTTCAGCCCAGGAAAGCTCATCCACCGCTCGATCTAAATAGATATGCGCCGCAGCCTCAGCGCCATAAACTCCCGGCCCATACGCAGCACTGTTCAGATACCATTCCAGCGCTTTCTGGCGGCCAAAACGCGCCACAAGCTGCGCCGCCAACAAACGCTCGCGCAAATCACGCCGCAACCCGGGCGCTTCATCCCAGAGTAAAAAGTCATAGACAATGCGTTGAGCAATTGTGGCATGCAAGCCAGCGCCCAGGCCGGCCAGTGTAAAACCAGGGCTGCTCCAAAAGCCAGGGTCCAACGTCGCCAGAGTTGTGGTGATCAGGGTGGGAGAAAATTCCCAAATTGTGAGAAAACGACGCTGACCGGCAGCAGGGTTTTCCAACCTCAAAATCTCTTTTTGGCCTGTGCGATCCATCAAACGGGTGGGCTGTAATAGCTGCGCTTGCTGACCATCCAAAAAGAGCGGCAGCGCATCCAACGAGGGCAGATCGCGGCCCAAGTCCACGGCGGCCCACACGGCGGCAAAGATCAGCCCCACCATGCCCAGGATCAACGCCACGGCGCAGCCCCAGCCTGCTTTCAGCGCCGGCGATTGCTGCTGGCGAAAACGGCGGCGCTGGCGCGCCTGGACAATCAAAGAAGCCGCGGGCATGAGGTTACTGCTTGCTTTGCTGCTTTGCGAGATCGAGCAGTTCGCGCGC
>CAIQJJ010000546.1 GCA_903872065.1 uncultured Anaerolineales bacterium
CATCTCTTTTCATCACCTGTGCTATACTTAACCTATCATTTTGAACGCCGATGGGCGCTCCACGCGCGGAGGCCGCGTGGTTGTGGGGATACGCAGGCGCGTTTTGACCACACCCAGGCCGCCGGGCGAGGCTGCGCCGGCGGCGGTGATAGGAGTATCTTCCTGTGCCGAATATCTTCGACAACCTCACCCGACATCTGCTTCCTGATTTGCAGCACGCTATCCAGGAAGCCTACCGCGCCGATTTCTGCGTGGGTTATTTCAACCTGCGCGGTTGGAAACAACTTGGCCCGCTGATCGATTCCTGGCCGGGTGGTGAAGGCCATTGTGTGCGCCTGTTGGTAGGCATGCAGCGCCCGCCTCAGGAGGACGTGCGCGCCTATTACCAGTTTATCAAGGGCAGTGAGATGCTCGATAACCAGGCCAAATTGCGCCTGAAGAAACACCTGGCGGAGGAATTCCGCCGGCAGTTAACCATCGGCGCGCCGACCAATGAGGACGAGGTCGCTTTGCGCCAACTGGCCGATCAGATCAGAGCCGGCAAAGTGGTGGTCAAACTCTTTTTGCGCCACCCTTTGCACGCCAAGCTCTACCTGCTGTTTCGCAATACCCATTTCTATCCTATCCTCGGCTACCTGGGCAGCAGCAACCTGACCTACGCCGGGCTGTCCTCCCAGGGTGAGTTGAATGTGGATGTGGCTGACGTGGATGCCAGCCAAAAGCTGGTCGCCTGGTTCAAGGAGCGCTGGGAGGATTGGGGCTGTGTGGATATTTCGGATGATCTGGCGCAGATCATCGAAACCAGTTGGGCGCGCCTGGCCCCGATCTCACCGTACCAGATTTATATCAAGATGGCCTACCACCTCTCGCAAGAGGCGCGCGCCGGCTTGAACGAGTTCCGCATCCCGCGCGATTTTCAGAACCAGCTTTTTGAGTTCCAGACTGCCGCGGTGCAGATCGCAGCCCATCACCTTAACCGCCGCGGCGGGGTCTTGATCGGCGATGTGGTCGGCCTGGGCAAGACGTTGATGGCGACGGCGGTGGCGCGCATCTTTGAGGACGATCAAGATCTGGAGACGCTGATCATCTGTCCCAAGAACCTGGTCAAGATGTGGGAAGGCTACCGCGACCAGTACCGCCTGCGCGCGCGCGTCCTCTCGCTCAGCCGTGTGCTGCAAGAATTGCCCAACTTGAAGCGCTACCGCGTGGTGGTGCTGGACGAGAGCCACAACCTGCGCAACCGCGAAGGCCGGCGCTATAAGGCCATCCAAGACTATATCCAGAAGAATGAGAGCCGCTGTATCTTGCTCTCGGCCACGCCCTACAACAAGACCTACCTCGACCTGTCCAACCAACTGCGCCTGTTCGTTCCGGAGGACAAGGACTTGGGCATCCGCCCTGAGCGGCTGCTGCGCGAGTTGAATGAGGCCGAGTTTGTGCGCCAGCATCAGTGCGGCATCCATACCCTGGCGGCTTTCGAGAAGAGCATCTACCCCGATGACTGGCGCGAACTGATGCGCCTGTACATGGTGCGGCGTACGCGCAGTTTCATCATGCAGAACTACGCCGCCACTGATCCGCAAAATGGACGCAAATACCTGTCCCTGGCCGATGGCAGCCGCTCGTACTTTCCTCTGCGCCAGCCAAAGCGCGTGCCGTTTGTGATTGACGATGCGGAGCGCGGCGATCAGTATGCCCGTTTGTACGCTGCCGAGGTGGTGGACGCGATCGAAGCCTTGAGTTTGCCGCGCTATGGCCTGGGTAATTATATTAACAGCCGCCCCAAGATCGCCCCCAGCGCAGCGGAAAAGCGCATTTTGCAAGACCTGGGGCGGGCCGGCAAACGCTTGATGGGATTCTGTCGCACCAATCTCTTCAAGCGTTTGGAGAGCAGCGGGCAGGTGTTCCTGGCCTCCATCGAGCGCCATGTCCTGCGCAATTACATCTTCTTGCATGCCCTGGCCAATCGCCTGCCTCTGCCGATCGGTACGCAGGACGCCGGTCTGCTGGACACGCGCCTGAGCGATGAAGACGCCGAAGGGGTGGATTTTACCGAGGCCGGCGCGCTGGCGGCAGAGGATGGGGACGAAACCGGCGGCGGGCCGGAAGAGAGCGCCGCCCAGCCCGTCAACGGGCTGCGCAGCGAGGCCGCCTTCAAGCAGCGCGCCGCCCAGGTGTACCAGCAATATGCTACTGTTTTCCATTCGCGCTTCAAATGGCTTAATCCTGGCTTTTTCACCGCCAAATTGGAGAAGGACTTGTTCCAGGATGCGCGCAGCCTGCTTCACCTGTTGGACAGGTGCGGGAGTTGGGATTGGCAGCAAGATACCAAGCTCCAGGCGCTGCTCGAACTGCTTTGCCAGATCCATCCCCAGGAAAAGGTCTTGATCTTCACCCAGTTTGCCGATACGGTTCGCTACCTGGAGACCTGCCTGCGAGCCAGCGGCGTGGCCCAGGTCGCCGGGGCCACCGGCGACTCGGCAGACCCCACCGGCCTGGCCTGGCGCTTTAGCCCGGTCAGCAACGGGCGCAAGCTCGCGCCGCCGGCCGATGCCTCCGAGGGCGAGGGGAGAAGCGATGAACTGCGCGTCTTGATCGCGACGGATGTGCTCAGCGAAGGGCAAAACCTGCAAGATGCCTATATCGTGGTCAATTACGATCTGCCGTGGGCCATCGTGCGCCTGATCCAACGCGCCGGGCGCGTCGATCGCATCGGGCAGAAATCAGATACCATTCGCTGCTATTCCTTTCTGCCGGCGGATGGGGTGGAGCGCATCTTGCGCCTGCGGGCCAGGGTGCGCCAACGTCTAAAGGAAAACGCCGAAGTCGTTGGCACAGACGAAGCCTTTTTTGACGATGATCAGCGCGATCAGGCGGTGGTGGATCTCTATAATGAGAAAGCTGGCATCCTGGACGGCGACGACGATGGCGAAGTGGACCTGGCTTCGTATGCCTACCAGATTTGGAAGAATGCCATCACGCGCAATCCTAGCCTGCAGCGCGCGATTCCTGAACTGCCGGCCGTGGCCTACGCTACCAAGCAGCATGCTGCTTACCCGGGCGCGCCGCACGGGGTGTTGGTGTATGCCCGCACCGGCGAGGGGAATGATGCCCTGGCCTGGGTTAACCGCCAGGGCGAGAGTGTGACGGAATCGCAGTTTGAAATCTTGAAGGCGGCGGAGTGCAGCCCCGATACCCCGCCTCTACCGCGCCAGGAAGCGCATCATGAGTTGGTGAAGAAGGGGGTGGAGCAGATCGTTCATGAGGAAAGGGCTGTGGGCGGCCAATTGGGGCGACCATCGGGGGCGCGCTTCCGCACTTATGAGCGCCTGAAGCGCTTTGTGGAGCAAAATCAAGGTACGTTTTGGGTCACGCAGGAACTGTACCGGGCGATTGATGAGATTTTCCGCCATCCTTTGCGTGAAGGGGCGCGCGATGTGCTTAACCGTCAACTCAAGAGCGGCATTGACGATCAGCAGCTTGCCGAACTGGTGGTGTCGCTGCGCGCCGAGGATCGCTTGTGCATTGTGGAAGAAGAGGCTCAAGCTCAAGAGCCAATGATTATTTGCTCGTTAGGATTGGAGAACGGCTGAAGCCGTCACTACGAGAAGTCATGATCTGTAGTAGCGGCTTGAGCCGCCTGAGAACGGCTGAAGCTGTCACTACGAGAAGTCATTGATCTGTAGTAGCGGCTTGAGCCGCCTGAGAACGGCTGAAGCTGTCACTACGAGAAGTCATTGATCTGTA
>CAIQJJ010000547.1 GCA_903872065.1 uncultured Anaerolineales bacterium
CACGACGGGAAAAATGACTGCGCTTCATGCCACTCTGGCAATGCTCCCGCCGGCCACTACAGCGGGCAGTGTTCCGCCTGCCACAGCACCAGTACCTGGTCTGGCGCTTCGTTCAACCACGACGGGCAAAATGACTGCGCTTCGTGCCACTCTGGCAATGCTCCCGCCGGCCACTACAGCGGGCAATGTTCCGCCTGCCACAGCACCAGTACCTGGTCTGGCGCAACATTCAACCACAGTGGGCAAACTGACTGTAGTTCCTGCCACTCAGCGCCAGGCGGTCACTACGGCGGACAGTGTTCCACCTGCCACAGCACCAGCACCTGGTCGGGCGCTTCATTCAGCCACGAGGGACAAACCGACTGTGCTTCATGCCACTCGGCGCCGGGCGGCCATTACGGCGGACAGTGTTCCACCTGTCACAATACGAGCAGCTGGTCAGACGCCTCGTTCAGCCACGAGGGGCAAACCGACTGCGCTTCATGCCATGCCGGCGACCGGCCAGACGAACATGACCCCGGTCAATGCTCAAACTGCCACGACACCAACTCATGGCACAAAGAGAATGGCATGAGCGGAAGTCGCCTGGCCGTCTCCCGCGCGGGAATATCTTGCAGCGCCTGCCACGCTGATCCGACCCCCGCCAGCCACCCCTTAAACGATCTCTTCTTCAAGGGCCAGTCGGTGTTGAAATCCTCCTGGCGCTAAGCCGCAGAGTTGCGATGCGAAGGAGGCGTCGCCGCTCATGAACTTAAAAGACCTTTTCAAAGCCGCCGCCGTTGAGAACAAGCGTCGCCAGGTGGTCGTGCAGGGGCAAGTCGTCCCTGAATCCAGCCGCTGCGTGCAGTGTGGCATCTGCTCTTTTCACTGCCCAATCGGCATAGACGTGCGCCGCCACGCCTGGCAGGGAACGCCGGTCAAAGACAGCCACTGCCTGACCTGCGGCGAGTGCGTCACGCGCTGCCCACGCGGCGTGCTGCGCTTTGAAAAGAGCAGCATTTTTGAAGGGTAAACCGGATCGCTTATGACTCGTTATCTAATCATCGGGGCTGGCGTCGCCGGCATCTCCGCCGCCGAAGCCATCCGCAGCGTGGATCAAAGCGGCGATATCACTCTCCTCTACGACGACGCGGATGGGTATTACTCGCGGCCTGGCCTGGCTTATTACCTGACCAATGAAGTCCCTGAAAAGCAGCTTTACGCCTTCCAGGAGGACGATTTTCACCGCCTGCGCCTGCAGCGTTTGCACGCCTCCGTCCGCCGCATCCGGCCGTCTGAGCATAAGATCGAGCTAAACGATGGCCGCCTGCTGCCTTATGACCGCCTGCTGATCGCCACGGGGGCCGCCGCCACGCCGGCCAAGGCGCCGGGCGTGGAACTGCAAGGCGTGGTTAAGTTGGACAGCCTGGAGGACGCGCGCCGCATCCTCAAACTGAGCCGCAAAGCTCACAGCGCGGTGGTGGTGGGCGGAGGCATCACGGCGTTGGAATTGGTCGAAGCGCTGCGCGCCCAGCGCGTCCAGGTGCATTATTTCCTGCGCGGCGACCGCTACTGGGCCAATGTGTTGGACGAAACCGAGTCGCGCATTGTCGAGCATCGCTTGAAAGAGGAGGGGGTGCAGATTCATTACCAGACCGAACTGGCCGAGATCAACGGCAAAAACGGCCAGGCGACCGGGGTGCGCACGGTGGACAACCGCCAACTGCGCTGTGAGATAGTCGCAGTGGCGATCGGCGTTCAGCCGCGCAAGGCGCTGGCCGAGGCATCCGGCTTGAAGGTGGATCGCGGCGTATGGGTAGATGAATTTCTGCGCACCCGCACGGCCGGCGGAGGCGCTTTGCCCGGCGGAGAGGCTTTGCCCGATGTGTACGCCGCCGGCGACGTGGCGCAGGTCTACGATCCACTGGCCGGCAAAGCAGTAATCGATTCGCTGTGGGGGCCGGCCCGCCAGCAGGGGTACACCGCCGGACTGAACATGAGCGGGCAAACGCGCGCCTATCGCAAAAGCGCGCCGTTCAACGTGACCCGCCTGGCCGGCCTGACGACCACCATCATCGGCGCGGTGGGGGGACGCGAGACGGATGCAGACCTGTTGGAAGTGGCGCGCGGCGAGAGCGAGACCTGGCGTCAGATTCCTGACGCCATCGCCGCCCAGGCGGACTTCGATGTCAACCGCTTGCGCGTGCTGGTGGGGAAGCAGAACCTGGTGGGTGCGATTGTGATGGGCGATCAGACGCTTTCACAGGCCGTGCACCACCTGGTCGCTGAACAGGCCGACATCACCCCAATCCGCGAACAATTGATCCATCCCAACCGGCCGCTGGGCGATATCCTGGCCGGTTTTTGGGCAGACTGGAGGCAGCAGCATGGCGCAAAGTAACCGTGAGTTGTGGCTATCGTTCGTTGCGATGATCTTGATCACCCTGCTCTATTTGTTCGTGGTCATCGTTTCCAGTGGGATTCCGGCCGCCAGTGAATGGTTTGGCCATTCGTTGGGCGTCTTGGGATTCATCTTGATGCTGGCGACCGAAACGCTCTATTCCTGGCGCAAACGCAGCCGCAGCGCCCGCTGGGGGCGGATGGCAAGCTGGCTGCAATTCCACATCTTCACCGGCCTGGTCGGGCCGTACATGGTACTGCTGCACACCTCCTGGAAGTTCAACGGCCTGGCCGGCGCGGTGCTGCTGCTAACCGCGATCATCGTCGCCAGCGGCTTTATGGGGCGCTATATCTACACCGCCATTCCGCGCAGCGCCGATGGCGTGGAGATCGAGGCCGGGGAACTGCAAAGGCAGGTTCAGGCGGCGGACATGGAAATGCAGCGCTGGCTGGAAACCCGCCCGCAGGATATGCAGGCGCTTTCACAGCGCCTGGCGGCCGCGGCGGGCGGCGTCTCGGGGGGCGGGGAAACCGGCTTGATTTTGGGACGGGCGTTTCGCGAATGGCAGTGGCGCTGGTCATGGTGGAATACACGCCGCCGCCTGGCCGCGCCGGCCCGCCAGCAGGCCAGCCAATTGGAAAAGCTCTTAAGCCGCCAGCGCGCCCTGCGCCAGCAGATCGCTTCTCTGGCTATGGCGCGCCGCCTGCTAGGACTGTGGCATATCATCCACATCCCGGTAGGCATGGCCTTGTTTACCTCAGCCTTTGTTCACATCATTGCGGCGATCTATTACGCGACCTTGCTGCACTGAGAACCATTCCCCCATAGTCGGCATCCTTTGAGCCAGGCTGTTCAATCTTGTTCCTCAGGCGTTTTGCGCCTGGCAGTCGAATAACGTGATCCCGTCGCGTTCTACGTTACGGCAAATGGAAAAGCGCTCTTGAGACATTTGCCTCCAGCGCGCCGCGGCAATTAACAAGGGATTCAAGAGAACATCGTAATCCAGGCTCACCTGGGATGCGATGCGGTTGATGGTTTCTTGCAAATGCCGATTTTCTTCATTGGCCAAAATTAACACATCAACATCTGAACCGGCGCTGCTATCGCCGCGGGCTTTCGAACCAAAGAGAATGACCTGGAAAACCTGCGCATCCAATTCACTCAAGATACGCTGGACAAAAGTTTGTAGGGCAAAGTTTTCATTTGCAGTAAGTGGGGTTATAACCATTGGGCGCGGCGTCTAGGGAACACAGATACGCTCTGCCAACACGCGGTCGCGCAAGCGAGGCTTAAGGCTTTCGACCGTTCCCAGGTCTACTTTGCTGCCCAGCAGGCTTTCGAGATAATCTTGCAGCGCGAAAAGCCCGAACAGGCCCACCGGCCGCGAGAATTCAACCAGCAGGTCTACGTCGCTGTCGGGGCGAGCCTCATTACGCGCCACCGAGCCGAACAGAGCCAGTGACCGCACGCCGTAATGCTCGGTCAGAAAATCGCGCTGCTCTTGCAACAAGTTCATCACATCTGCTTTGTTCACCACAGATCCTGTCATCTTTCCGCAAAATATCCGCCTCAACCCGTCTAATCTGCGTTCGCGTTTGAGGGATTACTCACGCAAATTGCAAAAAATTGGGCGGGGCGTATAGACGACGCTTACGCATCGGTTCAGGCGATTGCGTTTCGCATAACACGCGCAAATGCTTCATGCTCTCAGCAGATTTGACCATAAAAAACGGTTCGGGGGGCGCTAAAACTTCCTGTGTCCACGATGGCGGGAACTGCCCCTGGCGCGAGGCGAGCAGCTCTATTAACGATGCTGTGATCGCCAACAAGAGAGGATCGCGAGTCGCGGGGCGCGGCAAGGTATCAAACTGAATATGAGCGCGTACAATGTCCTGCGCCTACTCCAGTTCCAAATCGGCCACAGACGGGACTACCCGCGTGGGACGGTAAGGATAGCGCTTGACCTCCTCAACGCTGCCCGTCACCCCCGACAGCACCAGGACCGTCTCCAACCCACTCTCGATGCCCACGCGCACGTCCGTATCCATGCGATCGCCGACCATGATCGCATTTTCCGAATGTTCCTCCAGGTAGCGCAGCGCGGCGCGCATCATCAAAGGATTGGGCTTCCCCACGAAATAGGGTTTCACCCCTGTGGCGCTCTCGATCAGCGCGGCAATCGCCCCGCAGGCCGGCACAATCCCGCCCTCGCCCGGCCCGGTCGTGTCGGGATTGGTGGCAATGAAGCGCGCCCCCTCGCGAATTAAGCGCACCGCCTGCGTAATCCGCCCATAGCTGTAAGTGGTCGTCTCGCCCAGGACGACAAAATCCGGGCTCTGGTCGGTCAAGACATAGCCCACCGAGTGCAGCGCCTCGGTCAGGCCCACCTCGCCCACCACAAACGCCGTCCCCTCCGCCTGCTGCGTCTTGAGAAACTGCGCCGTGGCAATCGCCGAGGTGTAAATATGCTCGGTGGTAATGTTGACACCAATGCGCCCCAGGCGGTACTTCAAATCGGCCGGCGTGTACTGCGGGTTGTTGGTCAGGATCAAGAATTTGATCTGACGATCGTGCAAACGCTGCAAGAAGGCATCCGCCCCTGGCACCAGTTCATTGCCGCGCACAATCACCCCATCCATATCAATCAAATAACTCTTCGCCATCGAAAACCTCCACAAAAGACCGGCGCGCCGCGGCGCGTCAGCTTCGTTCGATCACCGGCAGGATCAAGTGCGAGGGATGCTGGCGATCATGGAAAACGCGGTTCACCGCCGGCTCACACTGATCCAACCTCTCACTCTCATTCACACCGCCGGTATTGGTATTGCGCCCATTCTTGGGGAAATTGCTGCTGGAGACCTCCAGGCGAATGCAGTGGCCGGCGAGAAAGACGTTCGAGGTCGCCCACAGATCGATTTGCAGTTCATAGACTGCGCCGGGCTGCAGCAGTTCCGGCTCAAGCAGCGATTTGTGGTAGCGGGCGCGGAAGATGCCGTCCGTAAGATTAATCGCCTTGCCATCGGGGAAGACATCCACCAGTTTGCCGGTGAAATCGGTATCGCGCGCCGAGGACGAGATAAACAAGCGCAGCGAGATCGGGCCGGTCGCTTCGAGCGGAGCGCTCAGCGGCGGCGTGCTGTACACCAGGACATCGTCGCGCGCCTCGACCGGACGCTGATCTTGCGGCCCCATGGCGTTCGGCCCAACGATCAACACCTGCCCGCCGCGCGTCGGCGTTGGGCGGCGAGGATTGTAGAGATACACATCCGCCGGCTCCTGCTCTGGTGCGGTCGTCGAGAGCAGCCCATCGCCGTTCAACGTGTTCGCCCGCCCATCACTGTGCAAATAATAGCAGCGCTCCACCGCATCCGGCAGCGGCCAATCCTCTTCTTCACGCCATTGATCAATGCCCATCACAAAGATTTTGACCGGCTTATCCTTTTCGAGACCGTTATCCACACCCTTGAGCCAGTGATCGTACCAGCGTTGGTGCAGACCGTGGAGATCGCAAGCCAGGGCGGTGGCCGATGGCCCAAACTCTCGATCGGGGTAAATGCCCGTCAAACCGCCGTGCGTCCAGGGGCCGATCACCAGGCGGCCAAACTGGCGCGCCTCGGCGCTGCCCGCGCCGCGCCGCATGCCGATATAGTTTTGCAGCGTCCCCCACAAGAAACAGTCGTACCAGCCGCCAAGATTGAGGGCCGGCGCGGTGATATTTGCATAACCGGCGCAGGGCGAGGCCGGCCTCCAATACCCATCCGGCGTCCGGTGATCGAGCCACTGCTGGTAATGGGGCGCCAACTGGCGCAGGTAGGGAAAATCATCCAGCGGCATGTGATCCAAGAGCTTGTTGGGGTCAGCCGCGGCGGTCGCCGCCGCCGCTTCCTCCTGGCTCATCTGCCCTTTGGCAACGCGCCGGCGCGCCTCCTCAACACCCATCGCCGCCGACCAGACCAGCCCGTGCAGCAGCGGCGCGCCGCCGATATACAACATCCCTTCATAAAGGTCAGACCACGTGACGAATGGCGCGATCGCCTTCAGCCCCGGCGGGTTTTCTAAAGCTGCTAACCACTGCGTAGCGCCGAGATACGATCCGCCGAAGGCGCCCACGATGCCGTTCGACCACGGCTGAGCGGCGATCCAGGCGATGGTATCCGCCCCATCTTGCCGCTCCTGGAACATCACATCCCCCTCCCCTTCAGAGGCAAAACGCCCGCGCGTGTCTTGAACAACGACCACGTAGCCGGCCTGCACCATGCGCAGCAGGTTGAGCGCATCATCGCCGGCGACGATCCCGTTTTTATCGTAGGGCGTGCGGGCCAAAATGGTCGGCTGCGGCGCAGCGCCGTTCAAACGGTAAACATTGGCGGCAAGTTTCACCCCATCGCGCATCGTCGCCATCACGTCTTTTTCAATCAAGATAGTTTCCATAAGACTGCCTTTCTGTCATGAAGATCGCATTGCCAATTCATACCACAGTGGCATGATAATGAAAATTTTAAAACAACAAATCCCCCTGCTCAGTTGCTTGATTTCTATTCCACAACCAGTTTCCAGGCGACTACCCCCTCCGCGCCTGGAATTCCATTGAAGCCGATTAACACCTGCGCCGGCCAGGTATCGGTAGCATTTCCCCGCCAACACACATCGCCGGTGATTTTACCGCCGGCCGGCACCGGCCCTTTGATCAGCTTGGAGCCACAGCCGCGTTTGTCCAGTTCCATCTTGACTTCAACACCTTCACTGTCTGCCTTGACAACAAAGCTTGTCGCTGGATCAATTGCCAATTCACTGCTGCTCTTATTTTCGATAGTGAAAGTCGCTCGCGCTTGATAATTTGCCACCTGACCCTCTTCCATGGTGATCAGAACATCCCCTGACGTCACAGATTTGCCAATTTCGGCAAATCCTCCCTGGCTTTCTTTCCCCTGGGTGACGCATCCTGTCGCCAGCAAAGCCATAGCAACCATCATGACCGCGATAAAAATCGAGCGCTTCATATCGTTTTCTCCTTTGGGCAATTCATAGTCTGAGTCTTGACCCTACAAGCAATGCAATTGCAGCGACCCGGTCGCCTTGCTTCACTTGTAGCCACTCTCTGATTATATCCGCTTTCTTTATGCAATCAAGCCGTCAAACAAATCGCCCATTGCCTCGCCCGGCATCACATCGCCTCCTTGGTAAAGAAAACAGGCCGCAACCCGATCGGGATCAACGCGATACAACGGAGGGCGCTGATTCCAGCATTGTTCCATAACATTGGGGCAGCGTGGAGCAAATTTACAAATTTGGCTTCCACCCATTATTAATCGCTGCATCGCTGCATCGCTCGGCTCAATTAACGGCTCTTTGCCCCACTGCATGGTAATATCAGGCCAGGGGATCGAGTCAATCAACAGCCTGGTATAAGGATGAGAAGGGTTCTTGATAACCTTTTCTTCATTCCCGGCTTCGACAACCGAACCGCGGTAAAGGATCATAATCGCGTCGCTGATATGATAAGCTGTCGTTAAATCATGGGTAATGTACAATACCGAAATGCGCAGATCACGATTTAATTTACGGATGGATTCCAACAGGTTGGCGCGCAAACTGGCATCCACCATCGAGACTGGTTCATCAGCCACCAAAAGAGAAGGGCGCAGCAGGAGCGCCCGCGCCACAACAATGCGTTGGCGCTGACCACCTGAAAGCTGGTGAGGGTAGCGTCCCAGCACCTCCGCCGGACGCAAACCGACCAACTGCAGGGCGTTATGGATCATCTCTTTCTTTTCGCTGGCAGATTTCCCCAATTTGTACTGCGTGAGAGGCAGTTCAAGAATCCGGTCAACAATGTAGAAAGGGTTGTACGCCGCAAAAGGATCCTGGAAGACAGCCTGCACTTCTTTGTGAAAAATGAAGCGCTGCTTGCTGCTCATTTTAGCAATGTCGTTACCCTTATACATCACTTTGCCGCTGGTTGGGTTGAGAAAACCCAAGACCATATTCCCCATCGTGGTCTTTCCGCTCCCGCTCTCGCCGGCGACCGTAATGATGCCCGGCTTGTCTGCGTCAAGACGCAGGCTGATATCATCCATTGCACTCACAACATTATGACCAGAGCCGAAAATTTTGGTGACGTTCTTTAACTCAAGGATTGCATCCATATCTTACCTCTACGCTTGATACAAATGACAGGACACCAACCGCCCCTCTGAGGTTGTGATTTGTTCTGGCATCTTTTCGGTGCAGATATCCATCGCGCTTGGGCAGCGCGGGTGGAATGGGCATCCGGCCGGCAGTTCAAGAAAAGATGGCGCCATCCCTGGGATGCTGACAAAGACACCTTTGCGTGACAAAACTGGCAAGGTACTGATCAGCAGTTTTGTATAGGGGTGAAGCGGGTTGGTAAACGCATCTTTGACAGTCGAAACCTCAGCCAACTTGCCGGCGTACATCACTGCCACCCGGTCAACAAACTGCGCCATCAGGCCCATATCGTGCGTAATCATAATGATGGAAGCCTTGGTCTGATCCTGTAATTTTCCAATCGTCTCCATCACCTGGCGTTGGGTGATCACATCGAGGGCGCTGGTAGGTTCATCCGCGATAATCACCTTGGGCTTCATCGCCAGGCCAATGGCCGCGCAAACGCGCTGTTTCATACCGCCAGAAAGCTCATGTGGATACATATTTGCCACCCGGCGCGACAACCCAACCGATTCAAGGGCTTCGCAGGCTCGTTCCAACATTTGCTCTTTGCTCATCCCCAACTTGTGATCCTGGATGGTATCCATGATCTGATCTTTGATGCGCAGCACAGGCACCAGCGAGTTCATCGCGCCCTGGGGGATCATGCCAATCATATGAGCGCGAGCCATGCGCATGTCCTCATAATTTAGCTCGTAGAGATTAAAATTCTGTATCCAGGCCTCGCCGCTGAGGATTTTGCCCGGCGGCTTAATCATCCGCATCAGGGCCAAAGCCATAGTGGATTTTCCGCAGCCGCTCTCGCCCACCAGACCCAGTCTTTCACCTTCCATCAGGTCAAATGAAACCCCATTCACCGCGTTGATCCGTCCATCGTCCGTATAATATTGGACGACAAGGTTCTTCACAGATAAAGCAATGTTCCTGTCGCTCATTGGCGCCTCCGCAGGCGGGGATTAGCAAGTTCATCCATACCCGATGAGATTAGATACAACATCACAAACAGCCAGCACAACAATACCACCGGCACCGCCACCCACCACCACATTCCGCGCACTACTGCTCCCTGGGTGGTCATAAAATACAGCATGGTGCCAAGCTGGGGTTCGCGTAAGTTGCCCAACCCAAGGATGGATAAGCCGGCGGAAGAATAAACGGCGCCCATCACAGCGCTGATCAACTGCGCCCCCAGGAATGGCAGCAGGTTGGGAAAAAGTTCTTCAAAAATAATCCGCATGTCATTCAGCCCGTTCAGTTTTGCCATCTGAACAAACTGGCGCTCGCGCAGCGAAAGCACCTGCGAGCGCACCACGCGGGCCGGGCCAGCCCACAAAAACAAAGCGATGATCAGCCCCGTCCCTTCAGTGGAGACTCTACCCCCCAACAGCGCCGCCAGGACGATCAGAATGAGAAAACCGGGGATGGTCATGAATACATCAATCACCCAACGCAGGATGTTGTCCACCCATCCACCAAAATAAGCGGATGAGAACCCCAAGAACACCCCCAGGCCCATACCGACGGCGGCTGCGATAAAGCCGATTTCCAACGTCACCCAAGTGCCCAGGACGGCCACAGTATATAAGTCGCGGCCTTGACCATCGGTACCGAAGATATACTTGGCTGAAGGGGGTTGAGAGCCGCGCACCGCGCCTGCATACCCCTTGAGAGGATCAACCTGAAATAACCCAACAATCGTAAAGACGATTAAGGCGATTAACATAAACAAACCGATTCCCAGGCTGGGGTTGCGTTTGAAATACAGCAAGGCCCTGCGCAGGCGCGTTCGCTTTGGCCGCGTCGAAGGTTGAACCGTGGAGGTTTGGACTGTCATACTTATTTCTCCGAGTATGAAATGCGTGGATCAATTAAGGGATAAATGAGGTCAAGGACAAACGTCACCCCGGCCAACATCGTGATCAAGATTAACGAGTTGGCGTAGATCACCGGGTAATCTTTGGCGGCAATCGCGCCGTTGATCAGCCCGCCGATGCCAGGATAGCCGAAGATTGATTCAACCAGGATGCCACCCATCAAAGCGCCAGACAGTGCCAGGCCAAACCCGGTAATCTGAGGCAACAAGGCGTTACGCACCGTATAGCTAAACATGCGGCCGTCTGTAAGGCCCTTGGCTTCAGCAAAGGTCATATAATCTTCCCCCTGGATAGTCACCATCATCCCACGCATCCCCAATGCCCAGCCGCCCAACTGAACGACAGCCAGCGCCGCGATGGGCAAGATGGAGTGTTTGAGTATCTGCTGAAACGTTGGCCCATGCAAATAATTCGGCAGGGAGGCCCACTGCGAAATTGGAATAATATGTGGCACGAAGGTCGGATCATAAGCTCCCACCAAAGGGAACAGGTCTAGTTTATAGGCGAACACGTAGATCAAGGCAATGGCCGCCAAAAAGGCCGGGATAGCTGAGAAAAGGATCAATAACGGCACCACAAGATTGATCGCCTTCGGAATACGCGGGAAGGCAAAGATTGCTCCCAACAGCGAGCCGATGACGGACGCGATCAAAGTGGCCGGCAGCACTAATTGTAAAGTCCAGAGAATTTTCTCAAGGATCATGTCCGACACATAGCGAGGATAGGCTGTGATCGAAAACCCCAGGTCGCCTGAGAAAGTGTTTTTGAGGAAACGAAAATACTGTACATAAAGTGGATCATTCAAGCCAAAGTAACCCTCGTAATAGATCACCAGGGAATTGACAACTGATTGATCGGCTGTCAATCCATAACGAGTGATGATGGCCTGCCGGATCGGATTGCCAGGCGCCAGGCGCGGGACGATGAAATTAATCGTCACTGCCGACCAGACCACCAGGATAAACAACAGAAACCGCCGGCCAAAGAAGCCCCAAAATCCTTTCAATTTCATTACATACCTCCGTTGTTTATAGTATTCGACTCAAGATGTGCATTGTCTGCGCAGGGATCGTCGGCATGGATGCTTCCAGGATATATCCCGCCTCGCGATACATCCCGGCAGCAGCATTGCTGGCTAATTTTAACTGATTCTGGAAAATTATGACTGATAATCGGCAGCGCCAGCCAAGACACGCATTGAAGTTCATGCGGGGCAGTTAGCCTCACATGAACTTCAAAGAGATAGGTCGCTAAACGAAACTAAGCTTTCGCTTTCTTAATGTGAACTGGGGCAGGGAAGCCTCCATTGCGCAGCCATTGAGCGGGAACGCCATAAGGATTGTCCTGAGAAGGCCAGTTCGTCCAATACTTGGTGTTGAACGGAACATAGTGCATCCACTGCCAGAGGGGAATAGCCGGCAGCTCGCGGTACCAGATTTCCATGGCTTTCAAAAGCTCTGCCGTATAAGCGGCTGGATCATCATCTGGGTTCATCGAGTACATTTTCTTGACGATATCGTCATATTCCTTGTTGTTGAAGCGGGAATTCCAGCTATCCAATGGCAGATTGGTGCCAGTTGGGGCATAATGCGCCAGAGAGAACCACTCCACACCATCGAACACATCCAGATCACAAGCCAGGCCGAAGGTGCACATATTGATGATGCCCTTCGACATCGGGCCCTGCCACAGATCAGGCGGTTCTTTATATTCTGTGAAGAACCCGCCCTTAGTCAGTTGCTCGCAAAGCGCCGGGCCAATATCAGCGTAAATGGCATTAAAACCACCATAATTGGGCTTAAAGACCAGGCCTTCTTTTTCCCAAATGCCATCGCCGTTTTTCTTCCATCCAGCTTCAGTCATCAAAGCGGCCGATTTCTCCAGGTCCTGCATCCCTACCGGGTATTTCTCCAACAAAGGAGCCAGGGCGTCAATGTAGGGCTTGAAGATGCCAAATTCAGAGAAGGGGATATTGGAAGGAACGCCCAAACCACCCCAGACATTATCAATCAGTTCACGAGTGTTGATGGCATAAGAGATCGCCCAGCGTACTTTCGCATCGTTGAACAACGGGTCTTCGTTGTTCATCCACAACAGATTAGGCCAGTGATCTACATTGCCCAGCGGCGGTTTGCGCCCGGTCCAGGTGGTCAGTTGCGGGTTTTGCTCAATAATGCTCTTATGAACAGATACCAGCGGGGCATACGAGTTGTCAATCTCGTTCTTGGAAAAGCTCTGCGACAACACTGCCTGGTCGCCAGAACCCGGGATGACGATGATGCGCTTCACTTCTGGCAGCGGAGAGAAACCGGTCTTTGCCCCCCACCAATCATCGCGGCGATCGTAAATCTTCTTTTCGGGGGTCAGATAAACCGGGATGAAAGGCCCGGTTAAGATACCAGTGAACTTGGTTTCTTTGACGAAGGTCTCTTGATCAATCGTAGCCTGATCGAGCTTTTCAAAGATGTGTTTCGGGCAAATGGATAAGCCCGTATCAAAGGCCGAGCAGAACCAGCGGTGCATGCGGGGGTTCGATTTCCCGTCTTTTGACTTGAACACCACGGTGTAATCATCGGGAGCATCCGCACCAGCGAAGTTATTGGCGATTTGACCGCCCCATTGAATGGATGGTTTACCCTCGGCGACCCTTGCTACCGCGAAGTTTACCGTGTAAGCGACATCAGCGGCAGTCAGCGGAGTGCCATCGCTCCAGGTCACGCCTTTCTTAATGCGGACTGTGACCTCGGTATAATCCTTGTTGTAGGTATATTTGCCCTCCGCGATCCATGGCACTAGTGGGTTTTGGCCATCATGGGGGTTGTAAAAATACAACGGCTCGAGCAAAACCGCATTGCCCTCCTGGGAGGTCATAAAGCCGTTGTTGGCATTCACGGCTAATGAGGCGCCGCTTTGACTGAATGTATAAACCATAGTATCTTCGCGGGCGACGCCGGGAACGCCAGGTGCAACTTCAGGGAGTTCTGCGACTGGAGCAGAAGTCTCGGTTGGTTTCGGCGCTTCCGTGGGTTTCTCAGCAGGTTTTTCGGTCGGCTTGGGGGCTGCGGTGGGCGCTTCGGTCGCTTGGGGAGCACAGGCTGCCACGACTGCCCCTACCCCGGCCAACCCCGTCAAGACCAGAAAATCACGACGGCTCAATTTCTTAGACATATTTTTTCTCCTTTTGACTAGTAAAAAATCATTCCAGTGGGGTCACTGGGCCTGCGAAAACGCAGTCATTTTCTTTTATCGGTTTGGGCGCTCAACCTCCTCTCTATTCGATTGGGCGAATCGATGGTTAGCTTGTTCGGACGCATCCCCACCAGTTGCAGCGTACAAGCGAATTCATTATGGATGCGATTAACAGTAAGGATCGTACTGCAAACAGTAAGAAGTGCTTTCAAATCGAAGCCCGCTCAATCAATTGCAGCGGGACGATTACCTACCCAGAATTGTTCGCCGGCTCTCGGATCAAGCCGACCAGGTCCGCGGCGAGAGGGATATCATCAAAACCGGTGCGCAGGCCCTGGGCAAAGGCATTGGGCTGGTAGCCCAATCGCTCGATGATCTCTTCGATGCCCGCGCGTGTTTGCCAAGACGTCTGGGTGCTTTTTGATCACCCGTGAGACGATCTTGAGCGACACACCGGATTCTTCTGCGACGCGCTTGATATTAATCGTATCTGCCAAAAGTAAAGTCCTGGAGGAAAGATCGGTCTTGATCGGGATGACATCGTTAGCGGGAACGTTGGCGAGAGCGTTGTCATAATATAGCACGGAATTTTGGTCGAGTCAATAGATTTTTTGGGATTTTTCTGCATTTGACTCTGGGCACCAGCTCTTCCAGGCTGCAGTGATCCTGCACAAAGTGAGTCGTGCAAAAGATCAACCCGCCGTCGGCGAACATATCAATGACGCGTTCAATTCCTGCAGGCAAACCACGTCGGCCTGCTGGTTGTCCAGCCACTCCAGGAAGCCCTTGCTGACGGCAGAGCGTATGCCATTGAGATTAACGGAGATGATGCGCATGGCTAGTCCAGTGAAGTTTCCAGGGCGGCCCCCATGGCC
>CAIQJJ010000548.1 GCA_903872065.1 uncultured Anaerolineales bacterium
CCCCAAAGGATGAAAAAAGACGCTTTCGTAGTGACGGCTTCAGCCGTTATGGGCAAGGTTAGCGACTGAAGTCGCCACTACAAGCGCCCGACCGGTCTATTTTCGTAATAGCAAGCACGGTAGTAAAAAGCATGGGTTCTGGTAGTCAGGGTGTGCTCAAGGGCAGTGATACAATTAAGCGCGTGTGCAGGTGATAGGGCGCCGGGGAGACCGACTCGAGCGTTGCCCCGCCACTGATAACGGACATTCCATGCCTGACAGAGGCGAAGTGGCGAAAACTCGTTTAAAATTCGCCTCTCCATTTACGCGAAAAACAGGTATGATTAGAGCGTGAGTTTCCGTCCTACAATACCGTTGCAATCGAAGCAGATTTTACTTGTCGAGCGTTCCGAGATGCGGCGCACCATCGCGCGCTTGCTGCAGGTGGAAGGCTATATTGTGCATGAAGCCTCCGATTGGCAAGCCGCATTGAAGCTCTTTGAGTGGGTTTTGCCTGACCTGATCCTGGCCAATGTGCAGGCCAGTGACCCCGAAAGCATGGAGTTTTATCACAAGGTGCGCCAGAATCCCGCCTGGATGGTGATTCCTTTTGTCATTCTCACCTCGCAGAAGAATCCGGAGTCTGGTCACGGACGGCGAGAAGTGGGCAGCGACGACAATATCACCATCCCGTTCGACCCGCAGCACATGATCCGCGTCATTCACACGCGCTTGCTGCGCTCCGCCGAATTGCGCGTGGCGCACATGAACCAGGCTTATATCGAGACCGTCACCATGCTGGCCAAGGTGGTGGAGGGGCGCGACCCTCACACCCACGGGCATATTGAGCGAGTGGTGACTTATATGCGCCGCCTGGCGCGCTTTATCAATTGGCCTGAGGAACGCATGAGCATGCTCGAATTGGGGGCGCGCTTGCACGATTTGGGCAAGATCAGCGTCCCCGATGAAGTGCTAAAGAAAAAAGGGCCGCTGACCCCACAAGAATGGGAACAGATGCGCCAGCATCCGCTGATGGGGGCGCGCATGTTGGAGCCGGTGACGCACTTGCAGGACGCCATCCCTTATGTGTTGTACCACCATGAACGCTGGGATGGTTCCGGCTATCCGCATGGACTGCGCGGGCGCGATATTCCCATTGAAGGGCGGATGATGGCGGTGGTGGATGTCTACGACGCCCTGACCACCTTTCGTCCCTATCACCCGGCGCGTACCAGTGAGGAAGTGCTGGACTATCTAAAAATGCGCTCTGAAAGCCTCTTTGACCCGGAACTGGTCGGCGCCTTTTTAGAGGTCATCAAACGCAATCGGCCTGGGGTGGATGTTTAAGCCGGCCGCC
The DNA here is from genome assembly GCA_903872065.1 of uncultured Anaerolineales bacterium. GTDB lineage: Bacteria > Chloroflexota > Anaerolineae > Anaerolineales > UBA4823 > CAIQJJ01. The sequence continues at coordinate 1,337 of CAIQJJ010000548.1, forward strand.
GTAAACCTGTTGATCGCTGGTCATCACGCCGTCATTGTGACGTAATCCTCCAACGGCTGCCAATCAGAGAAGATGAAATCCCCTGCTTCGATCTTTGCGCCGTCCTTTTGCGCTTTGGTCAGCGCAGTTTGCCAGTTGGCGTCGGCGGCGGCCGCCAGCTTTTCCAGCGCGCTGGCGATGCCGCCTCTGGGCAGCGCGCCAGAGAAAACCTCCCAACCCAGGGCGGCGAAATCGGGCTCGGCGCGTTTGGCTTTGACCTTGCTGCAATCGGGGTTGCGGATGCCGGGCTGCGGTTCGACATGGCTCAAGCCGGCAAACAGGCGGGTATAATCTTTCCAGGCCAGGTCGGTGAAAAAATCCGCCCGGTTGTTTTGCGGGAAAATCGAAAACCCACTGCCGCTCTTTACCCAACGTTCGCCGGCGTTCCGGTGATGCAGCCATTTGAACCACAGCCAGGCCTCCTCGGGATGTTTGCTGTGCGCGCCGATGAAGATCGGCGTCCCGGTCAACCCAGGCGGCGTGTAATAAGTGAATTCCGCTTCTTCGCCCAGGAGGAGCGGCGGCAGGATGGTGTAATTTGTGAAGTTGGGGTGGCTTTGCTTCCAGTCGTTGACGTTCCACATCCCGCCGTGAATGATGGCGACCTTGCCCTCTGCGAAACTGGCGCGCAGTGTGGCCTCATCGCCGCTGCGGGCTTCAGGCAAGACCAGCCCTTCCTTGGCCAGGGTGGCCATCATTTCGAGCATTTTCTGAAAATTGGGATTAGAACTATAGCTGGATTTCCCGCTGCGCCAATCATAGCCGCCCACTTTATAGCTGCGCGCCCCTTGCCATTCAAAGAGGGCGTTCATCCAAACCGTGGCAAAGCCGTTCGCATAGCCATAAACACTGCCGCGGCTGTTTTTGAAAACCGCCCGCGCCGTCTCGATCAGCTCGCTATCCGTAGCTGGCAGCCGTTCGGGGTCGAGGCGGGCGGCGCGTAAAACATCCAGGTTGATGAATAACTGGTTCGACCACCCCGAACGCGCCTCCCGCGGGGCGCTGTAAGTTTTGTCGTCGAACTGGTTGGAGAGGGGGACGAAATCCAGCGCCGGCCGCGGAAAGGAATTTTTGAAGTCTTCAAAATCAGCATACACCGAAAGCGGCCGGCAAAAAAATTTCTTCGCCGCCTGCTGGGCTGCCAGCGCCGGCCCTTCCAGGTAGCAATCGGGCAGCCGGCCGCCAGCGAAAGCGACATTGAGCGCCTGGCTCATTTCCTTTTGCGGACTGCGGACGATGTTTACCCAGGGATAGGCGTTCTGGAAGAGCTTGATCTCCTGCGCGAACCACTCGCCCTGGCTGCCTCCCAAATCCCAATGCTGCAGTGTCACTGGCTCGGGCGGGGTTGCGCTTGGGAAAGCGGTGGGCGCAGCGGCGACCGGCGCGCCGGTCGCCGGCGGCGAGGCGGTGGGGAGAGGCGCGAGCGGCGTTTCAGCCCCTTGTTCCTGCGCCTGGGGCGTTGGCTGCTTCCTTTTACAGGCTTGCAGGCCGGCCGCCAACCCTGCCGCCCCGGCCAGTTTGAGAAATGCGCTGCGCGAGAACATGCTCAGTAACTCAAACCCTAAAGGTTTTTCAAACCTTTAGGGTTTAGTCCGCAAAGCTTAAGCGCCGAGAATCTGCCGGATTGCCGCCGCGGCCTGGGCGCGCCCAACGGTTTGCTGCGTTCCGGCGCGCAGGTCTTTGAGCGTCACAACGCCGGCGGCGGCTTCATCCGGGCCGATCACCGCCGCCACGCGCATTCCCATGCGATCGGCGTATTTAAACTGCCTGGGCAGTTTGGCGGCTTCGGGCGAGCAAGCCACTTTGAGGCCGGCGCGGCGCAGTTCAGCCGCCAGGGCGAACGAGGCCGGCGCTCGTTCTGCGTCGAATACGGTGACGAACACCGGCGCTGGCGAAACATCCATCCCCTCAGGCAAGAGGCTCAATTCTTTCAGAATCAAGCTGATCACCAGGTCGCCCATGGCAAAGCCCACCGCCGGCAGTGGATCGCCGCCCACCGCCGCCATCAGGTTGTTATAGCGTCCGCCGCCCAGGATGGAACGCCGCACACTGCCGCGCAGGTCGAAGGCTTCAAAGACAATCCCCGTATAATAGGGCAGCCCGCGAATGATATTCGGATCGTAACGCACATACTCTTGGATGCCCATTGCCTCCAACGCCGCGAAGACGCGCGGCAAAGTTTCAGACTCGCGCCACAGCTCCGGGTTGTCCAGGAAAGTCTTGATCCCCTCAAGCTGCGCCTGGCTCAGCCCAATCTCCAGCCCGACGGCTTCCCAGGCAGGGGGGGGCAGTTTGCCGCGCCGGTCAATCCAGTTCAGGCAGGCCTGGCGCGCCTCGCTGCCGATGCCTAGTTTTTCCAATTGGCCATTCGTCAGTCGGCGGTCATTGATCAGAATGGCTGCGTCCTGCGGGCGCAGGCGCACTTCCTGGAAAAGAGCGGCCACAATGGCGACCATTTCGGCATCCGCCTCCGGCGAATCGACGCCGATCAGGTCAATATTCCACTGGAAGAACTCGCGGGTGCGGCCCTTTTGCGGCGTTTCATAGCGCCAGAACGGCCCAAACGACCACCACCGCAGGGGGTAAGTAAGCTGCGCCTGGCGTTGGGCAATCATGCGCGCCAGGGTCGGGGTTAATTCTGGGCGCATCGTCAGCCAGTCGCCGCCGCGATCCTCAAACGCATACGATTGTTTTTTCACCAATTCGTCGCTCGACTTGGCCGCGTACAGTTCCAGCGTTTCCAAAATCGGCCCTTCATATTCCTGGTAGCCAAAGCTTTCAGATACCTTGCGCGCCATCTGGTAAAGCCATATCCGGGCGGCCATCTCCGCGGGATAAAAATCTCGAGTGCCCTTAACGGGCTGAATCACTTTTTTCATACGATCACCTGCATGATGAGAGGATTGAATGTCACATTGTAGCATAAGATCAACCGGCCTGACTCGCTGATTTACTCTCTCACTGGTACAATATCTTGAACAAAGGAGAGTATTATGAAAATTGTCACTGATAGCGGTGCGGATTTAACCTCAGACGATATCCAAAACCTCGGAATCATCGTCGCTCCCCTGGAAATCCATTTTCCTGAGGGCGTTGTTTATTCGGAAGACATTAGCCGGGATGATTTCTACGCCCGCTTACGAGCGATGTGGCCGCGCATCCCTTCCACCTCGCAGCCGTCAGCAGGTTTGTTTACCACGCTTTACCAGCGGCTGGCAAATTTCAAAGAAGAGATTTTGTCAGTTCATATTTCATCTGGTTTGAGCGGCACACTCAATGCGGCTCGCCTGGGGGCTGAAACGATTCAAGGCGTAGATATTACCCATGTGGATACGATGACTCTTTCCGGCGCGGAGCGGTTTCAAGTCATTGCGGCGGCTTTGATGGCCAAAGGTGGGAGCAGCAAAGAAGCAATCCTTGAGCGCCTTAAGCAAATCCGTGAAAACACCGAGTTAATCTATACCCTTGAAACCCTTGACTACCTGGCCAAGGGGGGGCGCATTGGGCGTGTGCAGGCCCTGGCGAGCGCTTTGCTCAATATCAAGCCGGTCATCCATGTGGATAAAGCGGATGGCAAATATAGCACGGTTGGCAAAGAGCGTACAATCCCCAAGGCCCTGGCCGCCATTGTGGATCACCTGGCGAAAATCTATGGGAATACGACCGGAATGTATGTGTCCATTATGCACGGCCAGGCGCAAAACCTGGCTGATCAACTGGCGATTATGATGCAGGCGCGTTTAAAGGTCTCTAAGATTGAGATTTTGCGAATTTCTCCTGTGCTGGGCGTGCATACCGGCCCAGGCATCATTGGCGCGGCGGCGGTGCCGTTTAACCTGATGAAAGATTTGGTTTGATCCCCGACGCAGGGAATGATACGGTATGGATATTACAACTTGGAATGTGAATGGGCTGCGCGCCGTGTTGGGAAAAGGCGCTTTAGATTGGCTCAAGGCTGAAGCCCCGGATGTGCTTTGCTTGCAAGAGATTAAGGCTCGTCCCGAACAGTTAACCGATGAGCAGATCGCTTTCTTTGCCGACTACCAGGCGCTCTGGAATCCGGCAGAACGCCCCGGCTATAGCGGGGTGGCGACCTTTGCGCGCCGGGCAAGCCCTCAAGCTCAATTTGGCCTGGGGTATCCCGAATTTGACCGCGAAGGGCGCGTGATTTGCACTCGCCACGCGGACTTCATGCTGTACAACATCTATTTTCCGAATGGGCAGCGCGGCCAGGGGCGGGTGGATTATAAGCTCGATTTCTATGCCAGGCTGCTCGAACAGTGCGATGCCGCCCATGCACGCGGCGAACAGATCATCCTCTGCGGCGATTTCAACACCGCGCACAAACCAATAGACCTTGCCAATCCCAAAGCCAATGAAACTGCCTCAGGCTTTCTCCCTGAAGAGCGCGTTTGGATTGACTATTATCTTCAGCACGGTTTTGTGGACGCCTTTCGTGTGTTGTACCCCGAAAAAGTGCAATATACCTGGTGGACCTATATCACCAATGCGCGCAAACGCAATGTTGGTTGGCGGTTGGATTATTTTCTCGTCTCTGAAACGCTCATGCCGCGGGTGAAAAGCGTTACCATCCGCGACGACCTGCCCGGCTCCGATCACTGTCCCGTCACTTTAACCATTGAGGAGCAGCCCGCCGGCTGAAGTCTGAGATGGGGTGTTTTATGACAGGATCGCCGCATACGCGGCGATCCTGTTGTTTTGACAGCGCATCGTTGGCAGAAACTCGTTTACGTCGCTTCGGCCATATAGTGCAGCAGCGCACGGGTCAATAATGTATCTGCTACGCCGCGATGGGCATTGGGCAGGTCAATCTTGCACTGTTTGGCTGCGTTTTCCAGTGATTGCCAGCGGAAATCTCTCGTCCTGGCGTTCCATTCGCCGTAAAAGCGCGCATACAACTTCATCACGCAAAAAGCCTGGCCAGGGAAAACCCAACGCATCTTATACTTGGCGTGGGTTTGCTGCATCAGGCGCAAGTCGAAATCGGCGTTATAGATCGCCACTTCTTTGCTGGCTAAAACGGCTTCCACCTTTGGCCAGACGTGCATCCAGCGCGGCGCAGTCGCCAACATCTCATCGCTGATGCCATGCACGCGGCGCGCCTCCTCGCTGACCTTGCCAACCGGCTTAACCAGCGATTCAAAAACCACCTCTCCGTTGTCGTCTATAATTCCGATCTCAATCACCTCATCGTTTGGCCCACTGCCGGTGGTCTCAGTGTCCAGGTAGAGCGGGCTTAGTCCCACCTTTTGGCGGGCAATTTGAATGACTTCTGTTCGTGCAGATTGCATAGCTCCAATAACTCCATAGGCAAGATGCGCCTATTTTACCCCTTTCCAGAACTTTTCCCAATCGCCATGACTGGTATAGAGGGCGATCAAAGTGTAGAGGCTGCCGGCGAAAAATCCCAGGGTCATCATCAAGATCACCCATACCGCCGACCGCAGCCAGGATTTCTCGCGGTAAATGATCCAGCCTGAAAAGAGGATAAAGCCGGTGTAGAGGTCAACCAGCGAAACAATGCCCCAGGGCATGGCGAGGAGTTTGCTTCCCTCTCCCATGAAGTCGCCCTGGGTAAAAGCGTAGAATAAGACACTGGTCATTGCCAGCAGACCAATCCATGCGGTCAGTTTAGCGAGTTTCATTGTGATTTTCCTTTATTGGGGGCGTGGTTTGCGGGGAAACCACGGGACGAAAATGGGGGTTGTTTCCATATATTCTTTGTATTGCGGCTTGGTGATCATACTCTTTTCCAGCAGCGCCGCGCCTGAGACATAACGCAGCAAATAGTTCATCAACAGCGGGCTGAAAATGCTCCACCAGCCGCCAGCGCTCAGAGCCAAAAGATAATATCCCCACCATTGGGCTGCATCGCCAAAATAGTTCGGATGGCGAGTATAACGCCAGACTCCTGTACTGAGAACTTTTCCCTTGTTGGCCGGGTTTGCTACAAAACGGCCCAACTGCCAATCGCCGACCGCTTCAAAGAAAAAGCCAATACCCCATATCAAAACCCCTATGAAATCCAGGATGGTAAGATTGCCTGCGCCTGGAGCGATCTGCGCCGCGAGCAGAGGCATAGAGATGATCCACATCAGCGCGCCTTGCAAGATGAAAACATTAAAATAGCTTTTCCACCACCACGCCTGGCCGTTTTCCTCACGCCATTTGCGGTAGCGAAAATCTTCAGGTTTTTTCCAATTGCGCCGCAAAATGTGCAGCGAGAGGCGCAGCCCCCAAATCGTTGTCAGCGTCAGCAGCAGCAGTTTACGCGCCTCCAACCCGTCCGGCGTCAGGGCGAAATAAACCCATGCGCTGATTACAAACCCCATCCCCCAAAAGATATCTACGATGCTGGCGTTGCGCAGTTTGAGACTGGTTAGCCAGATGAGTGTGACGTAGAC
>CAIQJJ010000549.1 GCA_903872065.1 uncultured Anaerolineales bacterium
ACGTCAAAAGGCTGCGCCAGGTGATCGAGGACGAAGCGGACATCCGGGAAATCGGCGGCGATGTGCGGGTCCTGGATCAACACCTGCGGATCGAGCAGATCGCACGCCAGGCGGTGGCGCGCCAACGCCCGCAGGCCCGCTCGGTTGGCCTCCAATCCACCTTTCACTTCGGGATAGGGGCGCACACCTTTGAAATGAGAGTCTTCGGTCAGCGCATCGAGGGTCGCGGCCACGCCAGGGGCGGTCAAATCCACCCAGCCAACCACACCCACAATCCATGAGTATTTCTGGGCCAGTTCCAACATCCAATAGGCTTCATCTAGCGAAGCATCCGCCTGCACAAGGATGGCAGCGTCTACGCCCGCGGCGGCCATTTCGGGGCGCACATCTCCTGGCAAACGGTTTTGGTAGAGCGCGGGGGAATCGGGCGTCAGCCAAAAGGGCTTACGCGTCAAATCCCATAGGTGGAGGTGAGTATCAATGCGCATGGGTCTAATCTCCTACTGACTTATCGTGCTGAAGTGGGAAATCGCGCCTTGGTAACGCTCCAAAGAATTCATTTCACTCACTCCTTGATGACTTATTTCATTCGAATGGCGGCTAAACCGCGGGCTGGCAATATCACTCGCACCGTTCCATGCTCTATTGGCAGGATAGCCTGCTTCCTCTCCAGTAGATCGCTGGCCCAGGCCTGTGTGACGCCCAACTTATGGGCATCCACCGTCACATCCGTTTCCTGACCGTCGCACTCCCACAGGCGCAGGGCGTAACCCTTCCCATCATCGGCGACTTTGAGGCCGGTGACGATCACGTTTGGCGGCGCAACCGAGACGAATGACCCCGCCGGGGGTAGAGCAGACTCGTTCGCCCCGCTTGCCCAGGCGCGCGGCAGGCTTTGGGCGTAATCGGCTGCGAACTGAACCGCTTGTGAATTTTCTCCCGGAAGTATGCTGATGGCATAGCGAAAGGTGAAGTTTTCCTGTCCGCCCTGGCGCACGAGGAAATCATTGCGGGTGAAATTGTGCAGCGCCAACGACAAAGCCAACGGTGCGTGGGGGTCGGAATCGCCCAGTGGGTCGGCCAGAATCCCCTCGCCGAACTGGAACAGGTAGGCATCGGGCGTGGCAAGAACGATCTGCTGTTCGCCCAGGTCGGCGGCCAGGAAGCTCTGCACCGCGGTTGAAGATAGCCCCGACCCCGGCAGCAGGTCGCCGCCCTGGGATTGCAGCCCCGGACGCAGGATGGCCGCCATTCCATCATAGCGATACTGCGCCGGATTGGTGTTGAAGGGGAAGGCGAACCAACTGGCCTGGGGTTCGCTGCTGGCTTCTTTGTAGAGTTCGTTGACGATTTCCAGCCGGGGTGTTGGGTGGTACAGCTTGTAGGTGCTGCGCAGCCGGGCGCGCAGGCAGATTGTCTCGACGATCAGATGATCGCACAGCGGCCCGCGGCGCAGGGCGATGGATTGTAGCTGCGCCCGGTGCAGGGTTCCGTCGGAGTGGTACAGATATTCGTTGAGGGTGTACCCGCTGCGCCGTACCAGCTCGCGCCCGCTGCGTTTGTCGAACACGGAATCCAGCCCGCCGTTAACGGTGTTGACAAGCAGGCGGAAATGCTCGTTTTCGTAAAGAGTCTTGCCCTCGACGGGTTCCGACAGCGCCACCGAATTTCCACTGCGGCGGACGGTGTACGATTTCCAGCCGAAGCCGGGCACATCCTGTGCTTCAAAGGACAGGTAATGCTGCATCCAGCCGGGGCCGCGCGTCTCCACCTGGCAGGGGATGGCCTGCCCGCTGACGGCATCCACCACTTTGTAGGGCGCGGCCTCGTGAACGACGACTTCAACGATCCCGCCGCGCGGCCAGTTATTCGGGTTCGCCACCACCAGGGCCCGGCCACCTTTGGCGGCTGGGACAAACGCGGCCAGGATGGCGATGGCGCTTTCCAGGGCGCGCGTGCCATCCCGCAGCGCGGCATGGGCATAACCGGCTTTCGTTTCGTACACATCCTCCTGGTAATCGGCGCTGATCCCGCCGAAATCGTGTTCGGCGAATTGCAACAGGCCGCGCCAGGCTGTTTCGAGCGCCTGGAAACGCTTCGGGGCGCTGCGCCGTTCGAGGTTCTGGGCCAGCGCGGTCAGCGTCTCGGCCGAAAAGACGGTCTGGCGGGCGCGGCGGTAGAGATTGCTCAGGCGAGCGATCTGCGCCGGCCATTCTTCCCAGGCCGTGCCAAAATCGCCGCGCAGAACGGGGAGTCTTTTGGGGTCAAGCTGGCTTTCTATCGCCTGCCAAAAATCGCTCCAGGTGGCGTCCACCAGGCGGGGATAGTCCCAGCCCTGGGCATTGAACCAGCCGATGAAATCGGTCGCCGCCGTGGTTTGGGGGAATTCGTCGAAGCCAGTGCCGACCAACAGGATGGCATCGAAAGGATAATCTGCGCAGGCCTCGTAACGGGCGGCGGTCTGTTCAACGTACTCAGCCCGCTCCGCGTTGGAGGCGCTTTTCCAGAAAATCCAACCCTCGCCGTAACCGCCCCATTTGCCAGTGTCGGCGTATAGATCCCAGCGCAGCAGCACGCGGCGGCCATCGGGCCCTTCCCACCACGCCAGCGGGTAGGGGTCGCGCTCCTTCAAATGTGGGTTGCGCAGGTCGTAGGCGCCTTTGATCAGGTGCGAGAATCCCGCTCCGGCCAGCACTGACGCCATGCCCCAGGAGAGCGAAGGGGCTTCTTCCATCAGGACGGTTTGCACCGGCACACCCTGAGCGCACAGCCAGTGGGCGTACCCGAGCAGGCGAATCATTTCTTCCACACTCAAAATTCCTGGTGAGGGAACTAACCAGTTGGCGGCCACTTCCATCTCGCCGCGGCGCAGCTTCGTCAGCAGTTGTTCGCCGCGCTCACTTGGCCGCGCCCCCAAATATTCTTCGACACCGATGGATGATTCGAAATTCCAACGCATGTCATGATCCAGCGAGAAGTCGGTCAGGACGTTCAGGCGTTCGATCACCTGTTCAACCGGGTGGATCCAGCCGTAGTCGAGGTGCTTATCCTGGGCAATGTAGATCGTCCACGGCCGGCAGGGAATGATGCCCCCGCGGACTTCCCAACGGCCCTGGGGCGCTTCGACAACCGCCTGGACATCCACATGCCGGTCGAAGGCCGCCAGCCCGCAAGCGAGCACGATTCCATGGGCAGCGGTCGCTTCGAGGTGGAAGGTCTCACCGCCCCCGGAGAGTTGTACCTGCACCGGGCCGCTGACCGCCTCGGGCAGGTGAATCTTCACCGCCCGGCGCAGTTGGCCGTCGATGCTGCGAAAATAGGGTGTTCCGATGATGGATTGTGTCATTTATGCCTCCATAGTCAGCCGCCGCGCCGATTCGTCCAGATGCTCGGCCACCGATTGGGAGAGTGTGCTGCGTTCGACGGGTTTGAAGTTCATGGGATTATTGTAGCAAAATGGCTATAGTTATCTGGTCAAACCAGATGACCATAACATATCAGAATCTTGCGCTGAAGTCAATCTGTTGGCAGATAAATTGAGATAGCAGCAAAAGAGCATCTCTGGCCCCTGATGGATCGGATTAACCGCGAGCGCCAGCGCCGGCGCTTCCTCGTACAGACGGATAATATCCGTCTCCCGGATCATACCCGCCTCGAAAACGCCCCCACCTGCAGCTCCGACATGGACGGCAAAGATCGCCGTCAGGCAAAGATCGCCGTCAGGCAAAGATCGCCGTCCCGCCGAAGTGCGCAAATACTGCCAACTGGACGATACCGGCCAATCGCTGATGAAGGGCGCTCAGAGCAGCGCACGCCATGACCCAGCTTCAGCTTTCGGCGCGCGCCTGCCATCGGATTCTCAAGCTGGCGCGCACGATTACCGATTTAGCGGGCAGTGAACACATGTCCGGCGCACCTGGCCGAGGCGCTGCAGGTGTAGAAGAAATCATAACCGGTCTGGCAATGGAAACAGGCCCATGACAAGGCTTTGCCCGGTTCCTTAGCGCCGGCAGCGCAAGGCAGGCTGATGGGTAGCTGCCCGCAGCGGGTGCAGCTCATTTGCAGGGTAATCGTCGGTCAGATGTAGGCTGGGCGACGGGCAGGCGTCAAGCGCCATTGCCTGGATAGGGGTATCATCAGAACAAGATTAGCGCTTGCGACATTTCTTCTCCTCCAAAGCAAAAGCCAGGGTTGCTCGTAACCCTGGCTTTTGTGATTCAAAACTCAAGCCGCAATTTGAAAATGGGGGGATTGAGGGGGTAAACTTTATGGGCAGGTTGCGCCAGTATTGGTGATGTTGTAACGGGCGCGTTCATCGGGGGTCAGGTCGCGTGGTAATACATGACACATCGCAGATTTCAATGCCTCAATATCCGTCATCCAAAACTTAACCGTACCATCCAAACTGATACTGGCAACCAGATCACCTTTGGGTGAGTAAACAACATTATTGACTAAAGCTGTGTGCCCGACAAAGCGGCGTACTTCCTTTCCGGTTGCTACATCCCACAAGCGCACTATCCCATCGCTTCCTCCACTTGCCAAATACTGTCCGTCGCTGGAAAAGCCAATATCCCAAATGACACCATTATGACCGGGAAATTCATAGACCTTTTGTAGGGTTTGGGCATCCCAAAGAGAAATCAAGCCTTTGAGAGTAGCAACAGCGATGTATTTTCCATCATACGAATAAGCCACTGCTTGCGCGCCGTCCGTAGACAATGTGTTCACCTCCTGCCAGTTCTCACGGCTCCAAAAATGGATTAAATTATCGGCGCCAGCAAATACAATCTGAGTGCCATCAGGTGAAAAGGCAACGTCATTTACCATATAATGAGCGGGATATTAAGCGCCATGGCCAGGCGTTCAGCGATCTGCACTGACGGGCGCAGGTCGTCATATTCGATTTTGCGTAAGGTAACCGGGGCGCATCCGACGCGCCGGGCCAGTTCATCCTGCGTCAGATCCCGGTCGCGGCGGTGCGTTTTGACGAGTTGTCCGAAAGATAGTTCAGCCATATTTCTCTCCCAGGATAAAATTTGCTTCTATGCTCTTCACTATAGCATAGGCCAAAGGCGCATGCAAGTAGGGTTGGACGTTTGTATCACTTTTATATCACCTTGACATCCCCTTGAGCGGTTAAACACCCAGGCGTGTTATAATCCTCTTGAAACATGCAACAACAAGAGGCCTTTATGCAGCTCCACACTTCCGTTCACCTGGAAAACTACTTGAATCGCCTTTTGACTGTAACAATGGATGTGCAGTCCCAGCCGGGCGAGCATGACTTCACGCTCTACGCATTATCGGTAGAAAATGGAATTTCAGTGGTCAATTGGCAGGTAACGGGCGGTACTGAGCGCCTGGATGGATCAACCATTCATGTGACAGGCGCAGCGTTCCAGATCCAGTATTCGGTTGAAATCCAGCACCAGGTCTGTCTCGGTTCTGGGATTGAAATTGAATTCACCTACCCCTTTATCAACGAGAATGAAATCTTTTTTGGCTCAGGAATCCTGCCTGTGCCACAGGAACCCTGCAGCGCGACTTTCCAACTTGTGGGATTGCCAGGCGGTTGGATCGAGTTTTCAAGCCTGGCGCCGGGCGGTATGCACCCCGAGAAGTTTGATGAATTCTTTTGCTATTGCGCCGCCAATGGAACGCCAGTCACGCATCTTTATCATGGGCAGGCGCAAGATGTGACTTTCCGTTTACTGACTCAGCACGGGAAATCGCTGCCCATGCCCGCTCAGGCGTTATTTGCCTTCTTTGATGGATATATGGGTTGGCTGGAGCGCTCTCTGATCCCCTACTCGCGCGCAAATGAGATTAACTTCCTTGTGCTGCAAGCCCCGGCCAATTTTGCTGTTCTCGCAAATCGGCAAACATTTGCCACAGGCGAAAATGTCTTGAACGGGATTGCATGTTATGCGCCGCCCGATTTGGATTACTTGAGCGGCTATTTTGGCTATACAAGCTACGCTCAATTTTTGTACGAGGGATTGGCGCATGAACTGTTGCATTATTACACCACGGCCTCGTCCAACGGACGCGAAAAATCTGTGCTTTATCCATCTCCTCACTGCCCATCGTACGCGGTCCGCTTAATCGCCGATGCTCTGAATATTTACTTTTACAGCCAGTACGTATCAGAACATGTTCCAGAAGCGCGCGACTCGTTTGAAACGTGGGTTGCCCGCGTCCGGTCGCGACAGCAAAAAACAGGCCGCCGGCAGCCACTGCTTGATTTGCAAATCTTAGATGAACATCTGCAAGCCAAAGGCAGCTCTCTACTGGTATTATTCCGAGAAATGGCGCGGTTAAAACTTCATGACCGGCAGCCTTACGTGTCGGCAAAGTTCCTTTTTGACACAATGCGCACTCAGCTTAACATTCTCCCGATCCAGGCAATCGAAGATGATATACTTACACAAGCCTGAAGATGAAAAATAACCAGGCCCTTATCCAACAACTCCAGGCTGACTTAGAAGCCATCGCCTCTCCCAAATCCAAAACCTGGTGGGAGAACTACATGCGCCATGTCATTCCCTTTCGCGGAGTGGGTATTCCTCAAATTCGTGAGCGGCTGGAAGCCTGGCGCACAGCCACAGGTGTGGCAGATTGGGGCAAAGCCGACCAGCTTGAACTGGCGCTAGAATTTTTCGCTTGCCCGATCGCTGAAGATAAGTTGGCAGGGGTCCTCTTTCTGCAAGATTACCTGTACAATCAGTTCCCCTGGCAGGAGCTGCTGCCGCGTTACGCCGCCCTTTTTGCAGCAGGGCAGATTTTTGATTGGAACATCTGCGACTGGTTTTGCGTGCGTGTGCTTGGGCCAACCATTGCCTTGCATGATGGAGACTGCGCCCAAGCCATTGCTGCCTGGCGCAGCGCGGATAACTTGTGGCAGGCGCGCGCCTCAGTGGTAGCCTTTATGCCAGTAACTGACCAAACCGAACATTACCCACTCATTTACAGCGCTTGCGCCACGCTGATCCAGCGCGAGGAGCGTTTCGCCAAGACCGCTGTTGGCTGGATTTTACGCGACATGTCAAAGCATGACTCTGCTGGCGTTGTCGCTTTTATCGAACAACATCTCGCATCCTTTTCCCTGGAAGCGCTGAAAAACGCCATCAAATATGAGGCCAAAGACTTGCAACAAAGATTGGTGACTCAGTTCAAAGGAAGGAGAGCAGATATTTCTTGAGGAAATCGTTTTTTATCAGGAGTTTTATGTGACAACAAACCATTCAAAACCCCGCGTACGCGCGGTTCTCATCGGCCTCAACCATGGCCATGTCATCTGGGTCTTGTCCAAGCTGGAGCGCGCGGATATTCAATTCGTCGGTTTCTACGAGCCCAACCGGGATATGGCTGCGCGCTATTCTGCCCAATTTGGCTTTCCCCTTTCTATGGTTTACAGCAACCTGGATGCTATGCTGGACGAGCTCAAACCTCAGGCCGCTGCCGTCTTTGGCTCGATCCATGCTCACCTCGCCGCGGTCGAAGCCTGCGCGCCGCGCGGCATCCATGTCATGGTTGAGAAACCTCTGGCAGTCAGCAGTGATCACGCCGATCGCATGGCCGCCCTGGCCCGCAAGCATCGCATCCAACTTATCACCAATTACGAGACGTCCTCGTATGCCAGCACTTATGCTGCTCGCGCGATTGTCGAAAGCGGGCCATACGGCCTGATCCGAAAAATGGTTGTGCACGACGGTCATCACGGGCCGGCCGAACTTGGGGTTGGCCCAGACTTCTTAAGCTGGTTGACCGACCCGGTCCTCAATGGCGGCGGCGCGGTCATTGATTTCGGCTGCTACGGCGCCAATCTGTGCACCTGGCTGATGAACGGTCAGCCGCCCAAAAGTGTCACGGCCGTTCTACAAACCCTCAAGCCGCAGGTCTATCCGAAGGTTGACGACGAAGCCACCCTTGTGTTGACCTATGACGGCGCGCAAGCCATCATTCAGGGTTCGTGGAACTGGCCGGTGGGTCGTAAGGATATGGAGATTTACGCCCAAAATGGCTATGTGATTGCCGTAGATGAGCTCACCTTGCGCCAACGCCTGCGCGGCGAGCGCGAAGAGACGATTCGTCGCATCGAGCCAGCGCCTGAGCGCGTGCGCGACCCCTTTGCCTACCTGGCGGCTGTGGCGTGCGGCGAGGAGGTGGTCGCCCCAGGCAGCCTCTGGTCGCTGGAGAATAATTTGACTGTGGTGCGCATCCTCGATGCCGCCCGCGAATCAGCCCGGGCGGGCGCGACGATTCGCTTCGCTTGATACCCTATTTTCCCAGGAAAGAACTATGGAATTCTCTCAAGTTATTACCACCCGTTACAGTGTGCGCGCGTATCGTCCGGATCCTGTGGAAGATGATAAGCTGCGCCAGGTATTAGAAGCTGCCCGGATCGCCCCATCTGCTGCGAACCGCCAGCCGATCAAACTTATCGTGATGCGCACCACCGGACGCGAAGACGAAATCAGGCAGATCTATCGCCGGCCGTGGCTTGTCCAGGCGCCTTTGGTCATCGCTGTGTGCGCCATAGCTTCCCAAGCCTGGGTGCGCGAAGATGACCGTTTCAACGCCCGCATCATTGACGCCGCCATCGCCGCCGATCACCTGATCCTGGCGGCCGCCAATCTCGGACTGGGCACCTGTTGGATCGCGGCCTTCAATGTCAAGGCGGCCCGGGCGGCCCTGCAGTTGCCGGATGAGGTCGAGCCTGTCATCCTGACTCCGCTTGGATATCCAGCCGACCAGCCTGGCCCCAAAGAGCGCAAGTCGTTGGATGAGTTGGTGAAGTACGATCACTGGTAGGTCACTCGCCGACCCGGTGATGTGAGTATTTCATCCACTACACTGGCGAAACTGGCGGTAGATGGCGTTGAAAAAAGCTCAATCTGCACTTGACAATAGTATCAATAGTGGTATCATAAAATTATGGCAAAGATCATCGAGATTCTTGATACTATGCAACACAATCCCAAAGGTGTCAGTTTTAGCGATCTTTGTAAAGTCTGCGACCACTATTTTGGTGAAGCCAGGCAAACTGGCAGCAGTCACAGGATATATAAAACTCCCTGGCAAGGCGATCCGCGCGTGAATATTCAGAACGACAAAGGCATGGCAAAGGCTTACCAGGTAAAACAAATTCTAAGAGCGATTAAACGCCTGGAGGTGCAAGATGACGCTGACGAATGATCGCTACACGTATCGTATTACCTGGTCTGAAGAAGACGGCGAATATGTTGGCTTGTGCGCCGAGTTTCCCAGTTTGAGCTGGTTAGCTCTTGATCCGGAGTCGGCGCTACAAGGTATCCGGCAAGTAGTAGCCGATATTGTCAAAGATTTGCAAGAAAATGCAGAGTATATCCCTGAACCATTGGCGGCGAAAACATACAGCGGTCGGTTTATGGTGCGCGTCCCCCCTGACCTACACAGGCGATTGGTTATTGAAGCAGCAGAGGCAGGGATTAGCCTGAATCGGCTAGCCGCTGATAAACTAAGCCGTTCCCAACCATGATCACCTGGAAGAACCAATCCAGGCAGGTAAGGTAGGTCTCCCCTGACTGCAATTGCAGCGCGCCAAGGGTGGATCCATGCGCCCCGGGATAATCGGAGCATGTTATAATTTAAGTCAAATGACTTATAAGTCATTTGACTTAAAAAGGTGTTTCGATGATCAGGAATTTTTATCCCCCTTATTTACGCCAACTTTTCACCAATCGCAGGCGCGAATTGGATTTTCTACAAAGCCTGGTTGATGATTTGCTGGCTGGCAGGCCGCGTCGACTGGCTGTATGGGGGTTGCGTCGCGTCGGCAAAACTCTGGTGCTTCAAGAAGAGATTGCCCGGCTACACCACCAAGGTCTGGTATTTCCAGTTTACATGGATTTTGAAGACATTTGTACTTCGCCAGAATTATTTGCACAACGCTACATTGGGCTGGTCACATTTTGGACATTGGATGATGGGCAAGGTGAAGTGGATGCCTACTTGACTGTGGAACGACTCCTGGAGGCGACTGCGGGCCGTTCAGCAGCTGCTTCACAAACGGCTGGCTCGCTTCTAAGAGAATTGTCGCGCGCCAAACCCGATCAGGCGCTGCTGCTCAAATTAGCTTTTGAGTACCCGGAAAAACTAGCTCAAGAAGTGAATCGGAAAATGATCCTATTCCTGGATGAATTCACTGAGATCGGCACATTGGGCCACTACCCCCAGGTTCGAGAACCGTTAAAGCACTTTCGAGCCGCACTAGCCAGCCAAACCCACGTGGCTTATGTCGTTGCTGGATCAGCGATGACAGCCATGATGAAGCTTTTCCAATCCTCAGACGCCCCACTCTTCTTGCAGTTCGAGACCCTATCCCTGGAGCCGTTTGGCCGGCAAGACGCTGAAGTCCTGATGCGAAAGTTGGGCAGTGAACACGCGCCAGAGGTATATGCGGAAGTTTATCGCTATACAGCAGGTTTCCCATTCTACATCACAGCGTTGATGCAGCGTTTAGATCGCTTGCAGCAAAGCGGGGAAGAAATCAATGCTGAAACGGTTCGGTATGCTTTTCTTCTGGAAACGCTGTGGCGGGGAGGACAAATATACAATTACTGCCGCTATGTCTATGACCTGTCCTTGCAGCGCGCCCGCGGTTATGGCATGCTCAAAGCAATCCTACAATTCCTGGCCGATGAACAAGGATTCACACTTACCGAAATTGCCCGCGCTTTACGCAAGACACCCAGCGCGGTACGCGACTATCTGCGCTGGTTGAGTGAAGTTGATCTGGTTGAGGAACGAGACCACATTTATCAATTCCGAGATGCTGTCTTGCGTTTCTGGGTTGCTTACGCCAGCAAAGGCATTGAAATGGACGCCTTCCCGCGTCGCGAAGACCTGGCAGGGTTAGTCGCCGACCTGGAAGAGCGTTTCCAACGCACAGCAGGCGAATTGGGACGCGCAAAAGAAGCAGAAGTGCGCGAATTGATGCGCCGGTTTTCAGGGCAGGTTATCCCTGGAGCTTTGTTCGGTCAGGAAGGCAGCCTGATCTTACCCACCGTGCACGCAGTAGACGGATATCGCTCCCCCGATGGGCAGATCGAACTGGATGCTGTGGCTGAATTAACGCCAGATCCTACCCGGCCAGGCAGCCAACGCTGGGTGGTATCTATCAAGTGGCGCAACAAACGCGCCGGCAAGAAAGAACTGGAACAACTGGCCAGACAAGCATCCGATCTTAACGCTCAAGGATGGATTATTGCCCGAGACGGTTTCACACCTGATGCAGTCAACTACGCCAGGTTCGCTGGTATCTTAATATCGTCCAGTGAAGACTTAAATCAACTGAGTAAGTTGCTGAAATGATCCGGACGAATTTTCAATCAGAAAACGATGTCCCTTCCAATTCAATTTTAAGAAGGCAGGTCTCTCCTGACTGCAACTGCAGCGCGTCCAGGACGGCGCCGTGCGCCCCTGGGCAAGGCGCGCCGTCTACTTGAGCCGATCGTATCGCCGCCGGCAGCCGAAGCTGAATGGATTGGGTTTTCTGCGCCTGCAGCATTACCTGGATGCTCCGCGCTTCCATATCCCAGCTTATATCAACCGTTATCCCGCCGCGGCAGAGCAAGCCTCTGACGCTGCCGCGCGCCCAGCGGCGCGGCAGCGCCGGCAGCAGCTTGATCAGGCCAGGCTGCGAGAAACACAGCATTTCCTGCATGGCGGCTGTCCACCCCATGTTGGCGTCAATCTGGAACGGCGCCCAGGGCAAATCAACGCAGATGCCCATATTGCGCCAGTCGTTGTGGGTGGCAAAGAAGTTGTTGAGCAGGCAAGAGCGGCTGAGCAAATCCAGGCATTCCTGCGCCAGATCGCCCTCGCCCATGCGGGCGTAGTTGTTCGCCATGTAGGTCAGCCCCCAACCGGACTGCTCTTTCAAGCCGATCACCAGGCGCTTCTTGACCGCGACGACGAACGCCTGGAACAGTTCCGGGGCGCTCTCAGGCGTCACTTCTGTCCCTGGAAACACCGGGTAGAGATGGGACTGGTGGCGGTGATGGTAATTATCGCTAAAGAAGGGGTGCATCCATTCTTTGACGGCCCCGTCTTGGTTCACCTGGTAGGGCGGAATGCGCCGCAGCATCTCTTCCCAGGTAGGAATTTCCTCGGGATACATCCCGGTTTGGCGCGCCCCTTCGATCAGGTGGGTAAGAACTTCTTTGGCAATGGCAAAATCCATCGTGGCGTTGAGCGTGGTTTCCATCTCAGGCTGACCTTCGCCGCGCCAGTAGTTGCCGGGGGTATTTTCCGGCGAATTGGAAGGAGCGCTGATCCAAAAACCATCTTCGCCAAGAATCATGAAATCCTGGTAGAACAATGCCGCTTCCCTTAGAAAGGGCAGGGCGCGCTGGCGTAAAAAGGCCTCGTCGCCGGTGTACAGGTAGTAATCGTAATAATGCTGCGCGACCCAACCGCCTCCGCCGGTCCAGTGGATGATATGGGGGGGCAACGGTTTTCAACAGGCCCGAATCGGGCGCGGTGGGCGCGGGCAGGAAGATGCCCCGGCAGCCGTAGATGCGGCGGGCGTTCAAGCGGTAGTCGTTCAGCAGGCGGTCGTGGTAATCAAACAGCGGCAGCGCCGCCTCGGGCAGGTTGCCAGAGAGCGCCTGCCAGTAGATCATTTGCATGTTGACGTTGACCATGTTGAAGGCCCAGAAACCCTGGTATTCGCCGCCCCACAGCCCCAGCAGATGGCAGGGATTTCCGCCCGGGCGCGAACTGGAAATCAACAGGTAACGCCCATAGGCCCACATCTTTTCAATCAATTCCAGCGGCGCTTCGCCGGCGTAGGCTTCCAGCAGCAGTTCTTCATTCGAACGGCCGGCGCTTCGTCGCGAGGCTTCATCGCCCAGGCTGAGCTGCGCTGAGTGGAACAGGCGGCCATGTTCAGCGGCGTGTGGAGCAAGCAAGCTGGCGTAATCAGCCTGGATGGCGCGGATTTCTGAAGTCAGCCGCGCCCAGGCTGCTTGACGCTCTTCGTGGGCGAACACTTTCAGGAGGATCAACACCCTCTGCGGGGCCTGGATTTGCAGCGTCGCTCCGTCGGTCCTCATCTGCCCATCCACGGCAACCACGCGAGCGACCGCGCCAAAATCGCCCCCTCCCGTGTCGCCGGCGGCGGCATAGAAAATGCAGTCGTCTTCGGCGCGGACTTCCAGATCGGTGGGCAGCGGGGCGGGCGGCCAATCGAACGGCTTGCGCACATCCGAACGGTCGTGCAGATCAAGCATGATGGCAGCCTGAACCGGCAGCGGGCCGCTGGAGCGCAGTTCGCACACCACCAGGTCGGCAGGGCGCGAGACAAAGACCGCCCGCTCGAAGCGCGTCTCCCCATCGCGCCAGCTTACGGCCACCTCGCCGGTCGCCATATTTAATTCGCGCCGGTAGGCTTTAAATCCCTGCCTGGCAGGTTGGACGATCAACAGATCGCCCACTGGCAGCGGGCTGCCCAATTGAGGCTGGTAGCCGCGAGCGGCGAAGGCGTCGGCCAACACGCGGTCGGCTTCGGCGGGGCGATCGGCCAACAGCAGGCGGCGCACTTCGGGCAGCCGATCGCTGACATCCGGCAGATCAGGCGTGCGGCTGCCCCACCACAAATCGCCGTGATTGAGCAAGATGCGCTCGCGCTGCACGCCGCCATAAACCGAGACGCCAATCGTTCCATTGCCCGACGGCAAAGCGTCGCGCCACTGCGCGCTCCAAAAAGAAGCCGGGGTTAGAAGGGTAAGGATGTTCATCGTCTAAAGCGGCGCAAGGCCACAGCGCCCAGCGCGCGCAAGGCCACAACGCCCAAAGCGCACAGGGCCAACAAGCCAGCCGCCCCTGCCAGGAACAAATTCCCTGGGCGGCGAGACGCCAGGGAGAGCAAGGTCACATTCGTCGGGCCGACACGCTCCCCAATCGCCCAATCCGAAAAGGCCGTCACCCCGGCGCGGGTGAGGGTCTTGGCGCCGGCGTCAAAAGCAGTCATCGCGCAATCCCAGACCTCGCCGCTGCCGGTGTAGCGGCAAACTTTATCGGCGGCGTCCGGCGCAGCCGTGGTAGGCAGGGTCAGGGTCACGGTGAAGCCGCCGGCGCTGTTGATCTTGTCGTTCTGCAGCCCGCGAATCGTCCAGTAACGCCCGGTTTTCAGACCGGCGGTGGCGCTGGCATGGCTGGTTTCCATCTCATCTACGTACAGGCAGTCCAGGTTGTCGCCGAGCGCAGCGACCTGCATACTGAGCCCCGACTGGTTGGGGAAGGTGTAAACATTGTCCTGGATCAGACCGCACACCATCTCGCCGGCCTCGTACGCGCCCATATCGCAGGCGGCGTCCCCGCTGCCATCCCCGTCATTGGGGCGCGCCAGACCGTCCAGGTCAACGGCCGGGCAGCCAGCGGCTGCGCCGGCCTCGACGGCCGGCGAACCCAATCGCAGGCGCAGGTTGCGGCCGGCTTCTACGAAAAGCGGGTTCTGGTTGATATTGCCGGCCCCGCTGTAACCGCCCTGAACAACGCTGTAAGAAACCTCCGGCGCGCTGCCGTTGTCCGCTATCTCCCCGCCGCTGTCGCCCCAGAGAATGCTGTTGCGAATCATCGCACTGCTGGAGTCATTGTAAATCCCGCCGCCGCTGCTGGCCGAGTTGCCGCTGAAGGTGACATTGGTCAGCGTCGCACTGGCGCTGCAGTTATACATTCCACCTCCGTTTGCGCTCGCGGTATTGCTGATGAAAACGCTGTTCGTCACATTCAACACGCCAGCGTTGTAGACACCGCCGCCATCCTCTGCGTTGCCCTGCGTCACCGTCAGTTGGTTCAGATTGAAGGTGATCCCCGGGCTGACCTGGAAGACCCGCGCCGCATTCTCCCCGCTTACGACGACGGCATGCCCCGCGCCGTCAATCGTCAGGTTCCTCTCAATCGTCAGTTGGTTGGCAAGCGGGATCGTATAATCGCCAGCGAAGGTAATCACGCCGTTCGCGCAGGCGTCGGCAATGGCCTGCCGCAGAGAGCCAGGTCCACTATCCGCCGCATTCGAGACCACGGCGTTCTTCAGGCAGGCGGATCCCAGTGCAAAATCGTAACCGGCGACATTGTCCAGGCCGCTGACCGAGAGATACAGTTTCGGGCTGACGCCGCCGCCGGTCACGCCAGCCACCTCGCTCCAATCCGTCGTACCAGAAGGGGCGCGGTACAGTTTCAGCGAGGCGCATACCCCGTCGCCTGGCGTATAGTGCAGTTGCAGATCGGCGCTGCCGGGCGTCCAACCCGGCGCGACAATCCGATAATATCGTGCAAGGACACAATTCCAGTCGCCGGGGGGCGCTGAAGCGATCACGCTGACCGTGGCTTCCGAGAGTCCAGAGCCATTGTGAAATGCTACCCGGGTAGCTGGATGATTGAACGTGTAGGATGTATCCGCCGCCAGGTTGATACGGCGAAAGTTGCCGACGACCTCATAACCGGAAGGGCTGTTAATACCATCCGAAATGACGTATCCCGAGGTCAGCGTTGCCGATCCTGTGTTCAGAGTGTCGTATAGATA
Organism: uncultured Anaerolineales bacterium; assembly: GCA_903872065.1. Taxonomy (GTDB): domain Bacteria; phylum Chloroflexota; class Anaerolineae; order Anaerolineales; family UBA4823; genus CAIQJJ01. The sequence continues at coordinate 15,575 of CAIQJJ010000549.1, forward strand.
AAGATGTCCACCCATGTATAGATCCGAGTTCATGATCAGGGAGGCCCCGCTGTCAAGTTCGAGAGCACCGCTCACGGTCAAACCTGCGGTCACGGTCAGGGTGGCCCCGCTCTTAAGCCAGAGAGAAGAGACCATGATCAAATCTGAGTTCATGGTCAGAGAGGCCCCGCTTTCGAGTACAAGTTGTCCAGCGGATGCAGGCGCATTAATCACTGCATTGTAGGGCGTCCCCGAAGGGATGTAGACGTTCACATAGCGCTCGGGGATAAGCAGGGAATACGGCGGAATACCCGACGTCGTCGGCGGCGGCGGCGGCGCTGACCAATTCGAAAGCGTATGCCAATCACTGCTCGTTGTCCCATTCCAAACCACCACGTCAGAAAGAACATTGACAATGATATGGCTCGTGTCCTGATAGCCCGTCGCGTCATAGGCCTCGATGGTGTACTTATACCTTCCGGGCGGCAGGGACAACGCGCCGGCGGTCGTGACCGTCCCGGTCAAATCCACCGTGAGAGGGGATGTAATCCCCGCCGGCGCGATGATGCGGTAGCCGGCGATGTCGCCATCTCGATCCGTCGCGCCAACGGGTAAATTCGGGGTGAGAGGCGTCCCGGCCGGAGCGCCATAGCGAATATAAAACTCATTCGTGGGATCGATACACACAGGAACATGTCGTCCTGTTTCGGGACTGACATTGGCCACCTTGAGGGTAAAACTCAGGCTGTCCAGGGCAGGCCCGCCGAGGATTGCGGAAGCCGTAACCGTGATGGGATAGCTTGCCTGGAGCGGCGCTCCTGGCTTGGAGACGGGTGTTCCATAAAATGCTCGGTCGGCGGGAGACCAGCTTAACCAGAAAGGCTTACCCTTCACTGTATAATAGATCGCCGCAGAGTCGCCCGTGATGTGAAAGGTGGAATCCGGGAAAGAGAAAGAAGTATAAACGCCATTTTCGGCGCTCTGATCATCCAGAATGTTGTAACCATCCGAGCTGTCCACGCCGTTATAGTAATGATTGATGGCGACGGCGGCGTAACCGAGTTGGCTGTACCGAGCGCTGAGCGCCAGCGCAAGAATGACAATCCCAAACAAAACAATCAAGATGCGTTTCATGGCGTTCTCCTTTTTAAGATTATACTTCATTCACGTAAATCTGTCCGCTTGCTCACTACTCGACCTTGGCTCAAGTCTGGTACAATCCATTACCGATCCTCTTTTGCCTGGCAAAGCTCGCTGCAATGTTTCAAGACTGCTGGCAGGGTAAGATATCCATAGCCATTCATCAATTACAGGAGTTTCAGCGATGAATCCCGTTTTACCATTACACCATCGTGTTCCCGACGTCGAAGCCCGCGTGTTCGACGGACGACTTTATCTGTATGGTTCCTACGACAAGAATGCAGATCCGCCGTTTGACATCCACTACTGCAGTCAGGAATACCATGTGTTCTCGACTGCTGACCTGCAGGAATTTACTGACCATGGCATTGGCATGCAGGCCGGATGGACGCCCTCGCCCAATACCCTGCTCTATGCCCCAGACTGTGTCAAGGTTGGGGACACTTATCACCTGTTTTGGGCCTCCTCTTGCGGGCGAGAATGGGCGGCGCAGTGCGCCACGCCGGGCGGGCCTTTCTCCAATGTCGAGGAAATCCACCTGCCGGTCAGCCAGATCGATCCGGCGGTTCTGGTGGATGACGATGGAGCGGTATACTACTATTGGGGACAGTTTCAATGCCACGGGGCGCGCATGCTGCCGGGGCTGCGCGCCATCGATCCCGCAACCTACCAGGCCAGCCTGCTCGATGAAATGGCGCATGGCTTCCACGAAGGCGCTTCAATCCGCAAGATCAACGGCCTGTATTACCTGGTCTACACAGATGTCAGCGGAGGACGGGCGACGCGCCTGTCATACGCCACGGCCGCATCTCCGCTTGGGCCATTCACCAAGCGGGGCGTCATCATTGATTGTGTGGACTGCGACTTTGAATCCTGGAACAATCACGGCTCCATCGTAGAATTCCAGGGGCAGTGGTATGTCTGCTATCACCGTTCGTCTATGTGCCGGGAAGGCATGCGGCGGCTGTGCATGGAAAAGATCGCATTTGGCCCCGATGGCTCTATTGCCCAGGTGGAGATGACCACTCAAGGGCCGGGCGCTCCGCTGCAGCCGCGCACGCCGCTCCCGGCTGTGTACGCCTGTCTGCTGCGCGGCAAGGTTCGCATGGCCGGTTCAGAACGCTACCTGGCCCGCTTCGAGCATGGCAGCGGGGCGGCGTACAAATACTTCGACTTTGCCGGGGAAGATCATTTCCGCGCGACCTGCGCCTCGCTCTTTGCGGGATGCCGGCTGCGCCTGCGGCTCGACGCCTGGGATGGCGAGCTGTTGGGAGAAACGCCGATCCCCTGCACCGGCGGTTGGATGACCGGCGGGATTGATGGGTTCATCCCTGTCACCCTGGATCACCGTCCTGTGCATGGGCGACACGCCGTATTCCTGGAAGCGGTATGCTCGGAAAACCGGTTCTTCAACCTGCAGGAGTTTGTCTTCGAGCGGCATGGCGAGCCGACCAGCGTACAGAAATAAGGACAGGAAGCGGCCGGTTATTCATCTTTTCCGCTGCCGATGGTGAAGAAAAATGTCGCCCCCTGGTTTGGCTGCGATTCGGCCCAGATACTGCCGCCGTGGACGGTGATGATGCGCTGGACAATGGCAAGGTTGATGCCAACCCCGTCGAATTCGCCGACGCGATGCAGGCGCTGAAACACGCCAAACAGCTTGTTGTAATACTGCATGTCAAAACCGACGCCGTTGTCGCGCACAAAATAGATGATGGCTTCGCCCTGCGCTTGCGAGCCGATCTCAATATGCGGCTGTTGGCAGTTCCGGGTAAATTTCACCGCATTGTGGATCAGTTTTGCATACACCTTTTTAATCAGGCCCAGGTTTCCATAGAAAGATGGCAAATCGCCGATCACAATTTCAACCTGGCGCGTCTGGATCTCTTTTGCCAGAGCATTGATGACCTCATGGACAATTTGGGTGGGCTCAATCAACTGTTGGGGCAGTGTCTGGTGTTTTACGCTGTGAAATTCCAGCAACCCGTCTACCAGTTGGCCCATATAAATGCTGTTGTCTCGAATGACTTCGAGTTTTTGAAGCGCTGCTCCTGGCAGTTCCCGCCCGTAATCTGCAAGAAGGATGGTAGCATAGCCATTGATCGCCCGCAGCGGAGAGCGTAAGTCATGCGAGACCGAGTAAGAAAAAATCTCCAATTGATAGCGGGTATGCTCAAACTGGTTAGTGCGCTCCTGGACGCGTTGTTCCAGTTCGGCGTTCAGCTGCTGCGCCCGTTTTTCAGCAATCAAGCGCTGCTGAATTTCTTCTTCGAGCCTGGCCTTGATGATGCGCTGCTCTTCAAGCTCTTTTGCGATGCGATACTGGTTTTGGAATAAGCGCTCGACCAGGGCGCGGACGATGATCGCGGTGCTGACGATAATCATAGTGACCGTGAAGAAATCGCCGGGGACGCTTTGGGAGAAGGTTTGGGGGATATAGAAATGGTATAGTTCCCCAAAAACCAGCCAGGCGACGCAGGCAATTGTGACCAGGGTCAGAAAAGCCAGGGTTTTTCGCTGAACCACCAGGCTGGCAACGAGCAAAATCAGGGCATAAGCCATGTTGCCGATGTGATGAATGCCCAGTCCGAAGGTGGCGATGAATGTCAACAGGATAATTAAGGTCAGCGCAATAAAAATGACCGCCCACTCAAATTGTTGGCGGCGGATCAAGAAATAGGCGAGAAAAACAAAGGGGATTGCGACGCTCAAGACAACGGGGGTGAAGTGATCCTGGTTGGCAACGGCGATAAAAATTCCCGCCATCAGGGCCAGTTGGGTGACAAACAGAAACCAGGAAAACATCCGTTTGACGGCGCGCAAGTCGCCATAGGCTTCGAGCGGCGGCTTGTGAGGGTCAAAAGTAGGAAGCGTCATTTTTCCCCTTTGTAGGATAAGGTGAAGTAGAAAGTGGCGCCCTTTCCAGGTTCGGCTTCAGCCCAAATGCGCCCGCCATGCCGTTCAACGATGCGCCTGACGATGGCCAGGCCGATGCCGTTGCCTTCAAAATCATTGTGCAGCCTTTGGAAGACCTCAAAGAGGCGATCGGCGTACTGCATGTCGAACCCCACGCCGTTGTCGCGGACAAAATAGATGATCTCGTCGCTTTGTTGGACGCTGCCAATTTCAATGTGGGCTGCAGGGCATTTGCCGGTATATTTAACCGCATTCCCAATCAGGTTCGCATAGACTTGCTGGATCAAGCCAGGGTCGCCAGTGGCAGTGGGAGTATCCTCCAGGATCCACTCAATTTGACGATCAGTGGTTTCGGGGGCAAGAAAATCCACAACCGATTGGGCGATCGTTTTCAAGTCGAGAACCTCCACGTTAAGCGGTTTGCGTCCCAGGCGAGCAAAGTCCAAAAGATCATCAATGATATGGGTCATTTTGTTGCCAGATACCATAATTTTTTGTAAGTAACTGCGCCCCATGGGGTCGAGTTGATCTGAAAAATCTTTGTTCAAAATTCTGGAAAAACCGTTGATGGCGCGCAGAGGCGCACGCAGGTCATGCGAAACGGAGTAGGAAAAGGATTCGAGCTCTTTGTTGGCAAATTCGAGCTGGGCGGTGCGCTCACGAACGCGATGTTCGAGTTCTTCGTTAAGCTGGCGGATTTGCGCTTCGGCGCGCTGACGTTCAAGCAGTTCCTGGTGCAGTTCGGCGTTCAAGCGCTGGGTGTTGACGAGTATCTCTTTGATCTGGGCCTGAGTTCTGCGGATTTGCTCAAGGTCGTGTTCCTGGCTATCCTGAATAACCCAGATGATCAGGCTGGCAAGGGCCATGAAAAGAGCAACCGGTAAGAAGACCGATACATCATTTGCCCGAATGGTGGGGCGGGTGAAACCATTGGCCTGCGAGTAAGCGACGAGCAGCAGGGAAAGAATCGCGGCGAGGAAAAGCCAGGGTGTGGCGCGCTTGTTGAGCAGCATCGTACCAAGCAGGATGAAGAGCGGGTAGCCCACGATGCCGGGGTCAAACAGCCCGTCCCCATCGAAGATACTGTAGGTAATGACGCCCAAAACCGATGTGAGAAGTAAAACGATGGCAAGCAGGCGATGTTTGCGACTGTTCAGGTAAACACTGACGAGGCAGGTGATACCACAACCGAAAATTGCAGCAGCGGAACGCCATTCGGACAGGTTGATATTGAAAACACCAAACAAGATTGTGACGACAAAGACAATCCACAGCGTGGCGGTCAGTGTGCGGTTGCGGCGGTGAGCGATGTATGAGTTTTCGATGTCAGTCATTGGTCAATCAGCCTTTTTAAGAAAACCTCCACGACTTGTGGATCAAAATGCTTGCCGGCCTGGGCAGCAAGGTATTCAGCAACCTGCTTTTGCGGCCAACCAGAACGGTAGGGCCGGTCATAGAGCAGGGCGTCCCAAACATCTACAATGGCAAAAATACGGGCAGCGAGGGGGATTTCTTCTCCTTTCAATCCACGGGGATAGCCAGTGCCATTCCATTTTTCGTGGTGGCAGTAGGGAATATCGAGGGCGGGCTGCAAATGGCGCACCTTTGAGAGCAGCTGGTAAGCATGGACAGGATGCTGGCGCATAATTTCCCATTCTCTTTCGGTTAACGAGCCAGGTTTTTGCAAGATGGAATCAGGAACGCCCATTTTACCAATATCATGCAGAATGGCGCCGCGGCGGATGTTATCCATTTGGCGCTCATCCAACCCAAATTCGTGAGCCAGTTTCAGGGTCATTTCAACGACGCGCTCAGAGTGTCCCATCGCTTCCTGGTTGCGCAATTCGAGGGCATGCGCCCAGCCTTCAAGCGCAGTATCATAGGCGCGGGCAAGTTCAAGGGCGTCGCGCTGGGTCTGCTCGTGCAGTGTGGCGCGACGGATCGCGTTGGCAGCAATATCGGCTACAGCCGAAAACACCTGCACATCTTTGAAAGAGATTTCTTTTTCACTGCCCACCCACAGGAAGCCGATCCGGCAGTCTTTTTCGGCAGAATCAACCGCCGCCACCAGATCCACCCCGGCGATGGAGCGCAAATTTCCCTTTGAGAAGGCGCTTGGGATCATGGAAAGCGCTTCGTCGTCAAGATTGTTGACGTGAAAGGGCTTGCGGGATTGCGCCAACACCTGGTTCAGGCCAGTGTCGGGCGATTGGTGGAAGTGGAGGGCTGATTTCCAGGGGCCAGAGGCCGCTTCGACGACTGAAAAGCCGGTCTCTGGATCAATCATCTCGATAGAAACCGCGTCGCAATGGATCAGATGCTCCAACTGTTCGATGATGACTGGCATCATGCCGGCGCGAGAGGTGGAGGCTCGTAGGGCCGAACTGAGCGTAGCAATGGCGCGCATCTCATCTTCACGCTGTTTGCGCTCGCGGATATCGCGCGCAATGGCGGTGATGAAAGTTCCTGCGCCCGACTGCCACGTCGAAAGCGATAATTCGAGCGGGAATTCGTATCCGTCTTTGTTAACGCCGCTGGCTTCAAAGGCTCTGTTGATCAGTCCCTGGGGGTGGTTGGTCAGCACTTCGGCGGCGGCGCGCCAACTGCGCTCGCGAAATTGTTGGGGGATAATTTGCGCCATCGGTTGGCCAATGATTTCGGCGGCGCGATAGCCAAACATTTTTTCGGCGGCCTGGTTCCAAAACGTGATGGTTTGTTGGACATCCACTGTCAGGATGGCATCGTTGGCGTTTTGCACCACGGCGCGAAACTGCTCTTCGGCCTGTCGCAGGGCTTCTTCGGCGCGTTTTCGCTCGGTGATATCATGTACCAAGGCAATAACGCAGTCCTGTCCAAAATATGCGCCGCGATACAGCCGCACCTCCTGCGGGAAAACTTCGCCGCTGCTACGCAATCCCCAAAACTCCAACTGCTGCGGCTGACCGGCGAAAGCGCTCCTAATGAAGCCGGCGATTTTGAGCATATCGTTTTTGCCCGGCGCGCTCAGCACTTCGGGAGTGCGTCCAATAAAAAATTCTTTGGGGCGGCCGTACATTTTTAAAGCGCCTTCATTCATATCTATGAAACAACCCTGCGGGTCTTGAATGAAAATCCCATCGGCGACGCTGTTGAACAAGCCGTGATAACTGCGCTCAGAGGCTTTCAGAGCATCTTCTGCCTTTTTGCGAGAGGTGATATCGAGCAGGTTGCCCACAATCGCCGGGCGGCCATCCACTTCAGAGCGCACCCCTAGCACTTCGCCATAGATCACTTCGCCATTTTTGCACACCCCACGCAAGAAGTAATGGATGCTCTCTACCTCGCCGTCAATCCGCTGGCGGATGTTTTCGGCGACAACAGGCTGGTCATCCAGGTGCGTGATTTGCAGCGGGCTGGCGCCGATCAGTTCATCGGGTTGGTAGCCGAAAAAGCGCGCCAGCGCCGGGTTGACATATTTGAACAGACCGTCCTGGATGATGTACATCCCAATCAACGAATCTTCGCTCAAGGCGCGAAAACTGCTGGCCTGTGAAGCCAGGGCCTGTTGGGCCTGCTTGCGTCTCTTTTCTTCCGTTTTGGAATGAATGCCAAAGGCGATATCCGCGGCGATTTCTTGCAAAAATTCAACTTCCTGGTCGTCGAAAGCGTCCGCCTCGCCAGCAAAGACATTCAGCACCCCCACCAGGCAGTCCTCGTGGATTAATGGCGCAGCAATGGTGCTGACCAGACCAGCGCCGGCCAGTTCATCTCTCCACGGAGCGTAACGCTCATCTTGATAGATGTCGGCGCACAGCGTGGCTTCCAAAGTTTGAGAGGCGATTGCACAAGGCATGGTGCGAGACCGCTCAAACGTGGCAGAGCGGATCATTTTTCGCAGCACATCCAGCCCATTCCCCGCCTGGGATACGAGACGCAAACGGGCCGCCGCCGGTTGACCAATCCATACGCAGCGGTATTCTCGCGTTTTCACCAGGAACTTGCAAATTTCGTCCATCAGACGCTGAGGGTCGTCTTCGCGGGCAATCAGCCGGTTGAGGTCGCGGGCGGTCTGAAGAACCTGGATCGTCTGCTGTGAATACAAAGTTTCGCAGGAATTGTTCATAGGCGCCTAATGGGGCAAAAATTCATCCAATGTCAGGTCAATGATCTGCTCCAGGGTCAATTCTTTCCCCTCGCGGCGGGCCTCGTCGAACATCGGCTCACCGATCTCCTGGCAGACAGAGGTGATCACTTGATCATAAAGCGGGCGGACAATGGCTTTGATGTGATAATGGGGGCCGATTGCATTTTGCACGCTTCCAATCAGTTGGGCGGCGCGCCAGGGATCTCCCAGAGTCAAAAAGACCCTGGCCAGGCCGATCAAATTGCAGATGGTTCCGGGTTTCTGGCCGGTTTCACGATAAAGTTTCAGACTTTCAAGCATCGTCTGCTGCGCTTCAACAATGTCGTTCCGGGCAAGTGCGACCAGCCCCAGTCCCAGGCGCGCATGCCCCTGGTTGACTTTATGGCCCAGTTCCTCGGCGCGGGCCGCAGCTTCAGAAAAATAGTCGATCGCCCGCGCGTACTCTCCCCGGCAAAGGGCTACTTCACCCAGGTTGTTCAAGGACATGATCATACCGGCTTTGTCACCCAATGCTCGCCTGAGTTTCAAACCCTCCTCATGCAGGCCCTGCGCGGCCGAGTAATCGCCCTGCTCACACGCCAACATCCCTATATTGTTCAAGGAGCGGGCAATGCCCGCCTGGTCTCCGATTTCACTACGCAGTGCCATGCTCTCTTCGTACAACGAACGGGCGACAAGGAAATCATCCTGGACATAGGCCATCAATCCCAAGTTGTGCAGAGCATCGGCAATGCCCTGCTTATCGCCCATTTCGCGGCGTAGTTCGAGCGTTTTGGCATAAAGCGGGCGAGCTTCGGCATACTTCCCTTCATTCCAAGAAATCGTTCCCAACACCTGGAGGGATTGGGCAATACCCTGTTGATCATTCAGTTCGCGAGCGTACATAAGACCATCGTTGATGTAACAACGCGCCGAGATATAATCGCCAATCTGCAAATAAACGGTTGCCAGTTCAATCAAAACCTGCACCATCCCGGCGCGATTCTTGGCGACCTCCAGATTGTCGCGCGCATTTTGCAGCCAGAAAACCGCGGAGGTGTAATGGGCGCTCAGGCGCATGAATTTCCCAAGCGCCAACTGGCAACTGGCCAATGACGCCGGCTGGTTTCCATCTTCAGCCAGCGCCAGCGCGTCGTTATAATGGCTTTCGGCCTGCTCCCACTGTCCCACCAGTTCAAGCACCACCCCCCACTTGAGATGCAAGTCAATGCGGTCTTGCGGTTCCGTCAGAAGCGGCAGCAGGCGGAAAAAATAACCGAGCGCGGCATCGTTGGCAAAGCTGGCCTGGGCTGCATCGCCGGCTTTGCGCAAATAATCCATCTTCTTGGGCAGGTTATCGCTCTGACTGTAGTGATGGGTCAACAGATTGAGAATGGACGGGGTGGGGTAGTAATTCAGTTCGAGATAGCGCGCCATCTGTTCGTGCAGCTGGGCGCGGCGGCTGTAGGGCATACTCTCATAAACCACGGTGCGGGTGATGGCATTCTTAAAGTCATAAGCCTGTTCGGTTTCAGGCGCATGGGCTGGCAGAGGCAGGCGAGTAATAAGCCCCTCGGTCTCCAGTTCGTCCAGGCTTTTGCGCAGTTGCGCCGAATCATCCAGCGCGGGGTAACAGCCGCTCAACCATGCGGAGCGGAAGGTGCGCCCGGCAATGCTGGCGACGCGCAGCGCCATCTTTTGCCGCTCTGGCAGGTGGTCAATGCGCCCCAGGATGAGCGTGTGCAGGCTGTCGGGGAGTTCAATTTCCTGCGAAACGGTCAACTGTTCCAGCACAAACGGGTCATAGGGATTTAACTCATGATCGTGCAGGTAATTGATCAATTCTTCCAGGTAAAACGGGTTGCCCTGTGTGCGCTCCATCAGCGTATCGAGCAGGCCGTGGGGGATAACCCCCTCGCCTTGCGGATACAGTTCGGCCAGTTTGGCGCTGGCGATGCGCGAACATTCCGATCGCGAAAGCTCAGACAGGCTGATGCGCGTATAGTGCGGCAGCGACTCGACGCGGGCCGCGCGCAGCCACTCCAGGTAGGGCGGACGATAAGCCAGAGCGATCATCACCCGCGCATTGACCACAGACTGGGCAATGTCTTCGAGCAAATCGTGCGAAAGCGCGTCCATCCAGTGGGCGTCTTCCACCACAATCAACACCGGTTCGGTTTGGGCGGCGGCTTTCAAACAGTCTTGCAGCAGGTTGTGCAGGATATTTTTGCGGCTCTTCGGGTCGAGCGATTGGGTAAAAGCATTATAGGTGAACGCCTCCGGGTGATCCAGCACCTGACCAAGCAGCGGCAAGGCCTCGGCGCGGTGAGGCGCAAGCGAGCGCAGTTTCTCTGTCAGAGTCAGGTTCACCTTGGCCGGGGTGAAACTGGCATCCACGTCAAAGAATGAGTTCCAAACCGGCTTCCACATCAGATATGGACTGTCCACCCCATCCGATTGACAGCCCCCGGAATAGCCAATGAAACCCTTGCGCCGCGCCATGCGAATCATTTCGGCCAGCAAACGCGATTTCCCCACCCCGGCGTCGGCGACAATCCCCAACACCTGCCCATGTCCCCGGCGGGCTTCGTCCAGCCTGGCCTCGATTTGCTCCAGTTCTGCCTGCCGCCCCACAAATGGCAGCGAAAAAGTCTGCTCTTGCAAACGGACGGCGCGGCGGGTCTGGAGACCGGTCACAGCAACGACTGGGATCTGACTGCTCTTCCCTTTGACGGTGGCCGGCAAGTGGGGTTTGATCACCGCCAGGTTCGAAACGGCATATTGGGCGCGCCCGCTCAACAAAATCTCGCCTGGCGCGGCAATTTCCATCAGGCGCGCCGCCAGGTTCACATCATCGCCCAGCACGCTAAACGTCCGGCGGGTGGTTCCACCATAGACGCCCACATACTGCACCCCTCGGCTCAACCCAATTTGCACCGGTTTTAGAAATTTCAACTTCCCGGCCATATCCCGAATCTGAATAGCCGTCTTCACCGCGCGGTGGAGGTCATCTTCATGCGTCACCAGCGCCCCAAAAGCGATAAACGCATAACTGCCCTTATCGCCTACTGAAACCGAGAGCAGTACGCCGCCATATTCCAGCATAATGGACTGCAGAGAGCGCAGGAACTGATCCAGTTGCGGCGCGGCGGCCGGGGAATCATAATTGATGCCGGTAAAACGGACAAACATTGCCACACAGGGGCGGAACTCCGCCAGGAAATCCCCATGCCCGGCGAGTTCTTTTTCGAATACGGTGGATGGCAGCCAGGAACGCACTGCAATGGGCGCGGCGGATTTGGCGACAGCCCAGCCTGTCCTGGCGACCGCCTTCTGGATTGACAGGGTTTTCATCGCGCTGGAAAGCATTCCTGCCGCCTGCTGCGCCGCAGCAGGATTCAACACGGCAAACTTTTCCTGGGTAATGGGCTGTACCCGCCACCCAAGCGCCGCCGGCCTTATGAATAGTTTTTCCAACACTCCAGCCGTTTCTGCGTCGAGCAGAGTTTCCCCGCCGGCGGCCAGTTGTTCCCCGGCGGCCATGCGGTCGAGCGTCCCCCCGCCCAGCACATCCAAGGCCTGGATTTCCGGGTCGCCCACAATGAACCGGCGCGCCATGCCGCTGGCAATGCCAATTTTCAAGGTTAAGGTCGGAGTGCTGACCGGCAGTGTGATTGTGGACAGGCTGCGCATCACCGTTTGCATTGCCAACCCACAAGCCAGCGCCCGCAGAGACGAGTGATAACGCTGAAGCAGCTTATTTTCGCCATCTAAAAATTCCACATCATCGTTCTGGTCGAACCAGCAGGTGATGGCATCCCCGGCAAACCCGATAACGCTTCCGCCATAATGCTCTACCTCGGCAACCAACATCGTAAAAATGGAATTCAGATTGCGAGTCAGCACTTCGGCGCCAAAACGGCGGCCCAGGGTATCGCGCAAATTTTCAGTCAGCGAAGTGAATCCCGAAAGGTCGGCAATCAAAGCCGCCCCAAACATGCGATCGGGAAGCATCTCGCCGCGCGACAGCGCACGCAAACGATCTTGAGGGAGGTAAGTGAGGAGACGAGTATTCATAAGGCAAAAGAAAGGATCTGCCAGAGAAAGATAGACATCTTCTATTCTTCGCAATTCAACGGCAGCGCCACATGGAAAATACTGCCGGGAAAGGATTGCGCATCATTGACCGGACTTTCGACCCAAATGCGCCCGCCATGGGCGTCCACGATGCCTTTGGCAACCGCCAATCCCAGGCCCGGCCCACCGCTTTTAAATCCATACTTGCCGGATGTATGCAGCTTGGCGGGCGACAACTGGAAGAATTTCTCGAAGATGATTTCATGGTTTTCCGGCGCGACGCCAATCCCACTATCAATCACTTGGATCTCAACCTGCGGCGTATCCCAATCAACGCTCGCCTGTCCATAGACAGTGATAAACCCGCCATCTGGCGTGAATTTGATGGCGTTGACTACCAATTGGTAAAACAGTTTGTAAACCAGGTCAGGGTCAGCGTTCAAGTCTGGCAGTTCATCCAGGCCTTCCAGCCCCAGGGTGATCTGGCGCTCATTGAGCGGCCCTTGCAAGCTGGTTTTCAGCTTGGCGAACAGGTCTGCCAGTGAAATACGCTCTGGGAGGACCTTCAAAACCTGGGTATCAATACGGGATATATCCAACATGCTGTTGATAATCTCCAACATGCGCTCGCTGCCGGTGTTCATGCCCTGCAGCAGGTTTTGCACCTGCGCCGAGTCCTGGCTTGATCCCTGGAGCATATTGATGTAGCCCTTAATCACCGTCAGCGGGGTGCGCAGTTCATGGGCGGCAATTTGGATAAAATCGCTCTTGGCCCGATCGAGCCTGGCCAGCCGGGCGTTGGCCTGCGCCAGTTCATTGGTGCGCTGCTCGACGGTTTGTTCCAACATGCGGCTCCAGTTGGCAAGCTGCATGCGCTGTTCATACAGGCTCAGGAAAACTTTGATTTTGCTCAACAAAATTTCCGGGACGAAGGGCTTGCTTAAAAAATCCACTGCGCCGGCATCGTAGCCTTTGCGGTGATGATACTCGTCCGAATAAATGGCGCTAACGAAAATGATCGGCAGGTTGGCAGTGGATGGGTCTGAGCGAATGATGTCTACCAGCTCGTAGCCATCCATTTCGGGCATCTGCACATCCACAATCGCCATGCAAAACTCATGGTCAAGGATCATGCTCAAAGCGTCATTGCCCGATTGAGCGGTATAGATGCCAACGTCCAGCTTTTGGAGCAGTTTTTGCATCGAATACAGGTTTTCGGGTTTGTCATCAACGATTAAGATCTTGGATTGCTCGGACATAACAGATTCCTCAATCAACACAGGGCAAAATAAATTCTACATTACCGATTTAAAAAATATTCTCAATAACGCGATCAGCCGATCCGTATTCACTGGCTTGGAGATATACTCGCTTGCGCCAACAGCCAGGCATTTTTCGCGGTCTTCGGGCATGGCTTTGGCTGTCAGGGCAATGATCGGCAGGCGCTCAAACCCATCCTGAGCGCGGATACGTTGAATGGTTTCGTAGCCGTCCATTTCGGGCATCATGACATCCATCAACACCAGGTCGTAGCGTTTGGGTGAGTCGAGCATTTCAAGGGCTTTTGCGCCAGAGCTGGCAATGCCAACTTCCATTTTCTTTTCCTTCAACAGGTGACGCATGGCAAAAGCGTTGCGCATATCATCATCTACCACCAGGATTTTCTTGCCCGTCAGGACCGTTTCTGACGCATCCAGTGATACAACCGGAGGCCGCTTCTCCTGCTCAAGCCGGGCGTTCACATGGTGCAAGAATGAATCGACATTGTTGAGCAGCTTTTCGGGGGAGCGGCTGCCTTTGACAATGACGCTGTCGGTGTATTTGTGCAGTTCGGCGCTCTCTTCGGCGGTTAGCGAACGGCCCGTGTAAACGATCACCGGGCAGCGGTTCAAGTCCTTGCGTTCGTTAATTTGCCGCAGCACATCGAAACCGGTCATATCTGGCAGGCTCAGATCGAGGATCATGCAGTCGAAATGCTGCTTCGAAAGCCAATCGAGGGCGGCGCGGCCCGTTTCGGCGTCGAAAATTTTGACTTCGCTGCGGCGCAGCAGTTTACGCATACTCTGGCGCATGCGAACGTCGTCTTCGACAATCAACAGCGTCTTGAGGTCGCGCGCCAGGAAACGGTTGATTTCTTCAAAAACCTGATCCAGATCGCCCATCGTCACCGGCTTACTGATGAATCCAACTGCACCCTGGCGCATGGCGACCAGCGTGGCATCGGCAGGCGAGCCTTCTGCGCCCGAAAGGACATGAACGGGGATGTGACGCAGTTCTGGCGTGTGTTTGAGTTGGTCAAGCACTTCCCACCCACTGCGCCCCGGCAGTTTGAGATCGAGCAAAATCGCATCAGGCTGAAACTGGCGCACATGCTCAATGCCCGAGTCGCCATCGAGCGCCGCCAGGCACTTGTAGCCCTTCTGCACACTGTAATCATAGAGCAGCCTGGCAAACTGGGGGTCGTCTTCGATCACCAGCACAATCCGATCGCCAGGCCGGATGGCGGCGCGGTCGTCGGGGAAGGGGGGCGCCGCTAAGACGGGAGTCGCCGGCAGAGGGGAAGCTCCTGAGGCTGCATTGAGGCGCGCTTTAGGGCGCTCTTCCGCTCTGAGAAAGCGCGCTTCCGTTTCGGCAAGGCGCGCTTCTATTTCGGGGACAGGATTCGCCGCCGGGGTAGAGCCATCTGCCTGGATTTTTCCGGCTGGGCTTTTGAGCGGCAAATACAGCGTAAAGGTGCTGCCGCGCCCCAATTCGCTCGTTACGACGATGCTGCCGCCCAGGTTGGCGGCGAGATTGCGCGAGATGGTCAGCCCCAGGCCGGTGCCGCCATACTTGCGGCTGGTGGAGCCATCGGCCTGCTGAAAAGCCTGGAAGACGCGCTGCTGCTGCTCGGGCGTCATGCCAATACCGCTGTCGCTGACGTGCATGGCGATTTGGTGGGCTGCGCTCTCAAATTTCAGGCTGACATGACCTTTTTCGGTAAATTTCAACGCGTTGCCAAGCAGATTCTTCAAGATTTGCTCGACGCGCTGCTGATCGCTCTCAAAGCTTTCGGGCAGGTCAGCAGCCAGCTCAATGTCAAAATCCAGGTTCTTTTCGCGGGCATGGGCGGCAAAAAGGGCGCGCATATTGTTGGCCAGTTCGGCCGGGCGAATGATGGAGATATGAAAAACAGCGCGCCCGGCCTCGACTTTGGATAAATCAAGAATTTCGTTGATCAGCGCCAACAGGTCTTTCCCGCTGTTGTGGATGATGGCGGCGCTTTCCACCTGTTCATCGGTCAGGTTTCCGCTCTCATTGTCCTTAAGAATGCGCGCCAGGATGAGCAAGCTGTTGAGCGGGGTGCGCAGCTCGTGGCTCATGTTGGCCAGGAACTCAGATTTGTATTTGTTGGCGCGAATCAGTTCTTCGGTTTTGCGCTGAAGCTCCTGCTGGGCAACCTTCATCTCCTGGTTTTGCAGATCGAGGACACTGCGTTGTTCCACCAACTCAGCGTTGGATTCTTCGAGAGCCGACTGCTGTTCTTGAAGCTGGATTTGCGAGGCGCGCAGGTTTTCGGTTTGGGCTTGCAGTTCGGCGTTGACGCGCTGGAGCATTTCTTCGCGAGCTTTCAGGGCCGCCGCCTGTTCTTGGGTTTGGCGCAGCAGCAAATTGACCTGGGCGCGGGTGCGGGCGGTGTGAAAGGCCACGGCGATGCTGTTGAGAGTACCGTTCAGAAATTCAATCTGGAGGGGGGTGAACGGCTGGAGCAGGGTCAGTTCGATGACGCCAATCACTTTTTGATCGTATAGGAAAGGCGCAACCACGATTGCAATGGGTTCCAGTTCCACCAGGCCAGAAAGCACCGGGTGATAACCGGAAGGCGGTTTGCGCAAGGTGAACATCCTCTTTTCAAGCGCCGCCTGCCCCACCAATCCCACTCCGGGGGAGAAACTGGCAGCGAACTGATCACGGTATAGATAGGCGTAGCTGCCGGTCAGTTGCAAGACACCCTCTTCATTGGCGATGAACAGCCCGCCCAGTGGGACGTTCAACTCATGGCACAGGTGGCGGATCACCCGATCGGCAAGGGTGGGAACATCCTGCTCGCCGCTGATGGCCTGGCTGAGCAAGGCAATCGAGGCTGAGAGCCGGGCCTGGTTCTCCATCTTTTCGCGGGTGGATTCGGCGCTGCGGGTTCGGTCATCGAGCAGTTGGTTGGCTTGATGCAGCTCTTCGGCGCGCTGTTCGAGCAGGAATTGGGTCTCAGACGCGACGCGCCGGGCATCCGCCTCGGCATTGAGCGCCTGGCGGAAGAAGTTTAGCGAGGCCATCGTGATGCCAATTGCAATCGCGAACCCCAGGCCCTCGATAATGATGGCGGTCCAGGTTTGAGGTGGATTAATCGGGCGCAGAGCCATCCAACCCTGGTTGTAGACCAAACCGAATCCCCAAAAGGTCAAAAAACTCAGCAAGGCTGCAATCCAACCGGCGCGCGAGCCAATCAGGATACTGGCGGCGACAATCAGCGCCATCAAGAAAACGCGCCCCCCGCTTTCGAGCCAGCCCAGGTAGAAGCAAAAGGCTGCAAAAAGGTAGATCGCCAACAAAATGCCCAATGAACGCCAGTAATCAGAAATCTGCCGTCCATAGAACAAAATGATTAAGAAGATATAGGCCCCAATATAGGCGACGGTTGCCTGCACGTCGCCGCTGCCATTCCAGATGCGCCACAGGCTGTAGATAATGCCCGGCAAACCAATCACCGCGACGCCGCCCAGCAGCCTGTTAATCATCTTATGGCGCAGGTCACGCAGCCAGACGACGGAGTTGTAATCGTGTCTCATGCGTTTGGCTCCTTCTGAAATTTACGCGCCAGGGTGTCGGCGGCCTGTGCGAGGAATTCTTGTTGAATATCGGTCACTTCACTCATCAGGCCCAGTTCGATCACGCCAACCAGATGGCTGCCGGCGCAAAACGGCCAGCAAACAAGCTGATGCGGCAGCGCCAGGCTTAAACCTGAGGCGATCTTGAAATATCCAGGCGGGGGATTGGTCAGGATCACAGGGCGCCGTTCCAGCGCGGCTTGCCCGGTCAATCCCTCGCCGGGACGAAATTTCGGGGCCGAGTCCATATCCCGCGAGTAGGCATAGCCTCCCATCATCTGCAGCAGTCCATCAGAAAAGAGAAACAATCCGCCGGCCGGGGCTTCAAGATGCTGGCACAGGGCGCGGATGGCGGCGCTGGCCTGCCTTTCGACGGTCACTTCATTATTAACTGCTTCACCCAGCCGCATCAGGCCCTGGTTTTCCCAGACCTGGTCATTGAGCCGCTTGCGGGCGGCCTCGGCCTCCATGCGCGCCATTTCGGCGGCAAGGGTGCGCTCGGCCACGCGCTGTTCGAGCAAATCTTGCGCGCTTTTGAGTTCCTCGTTGGCCTGGCGCAGTTCTTTCATACGCGCACGGCTGATTGTTTCGCGAAATATGGTCATAATGATGAGCAAGGTGGCAATCGAAAAAAAGTTGCCTGCAATCCGGGCCGCTTCAAGATTAGTTATCTGCAAAGTGATGAATGGCACTGCGATGGTTACAACAATGGATGCCGCTGTCAGCAGGATAAGTTCGGGCAGTCGGAATAAAATCCCGCCCAAGACCAGGACAACCGGGATGGTGGAGGTCAGGGAAGCAGTGGGCGTACCAACCCCTGTCCACAAAAAGCTGTAGCCGAGCGCGGCCAGGCTCCAGGTCAGGATGCTGGAACCCATGCGAAACAGGCTCGTGCGCCCGAGACTGTAGGCCAAAAGCCCCAGCGCGGAAAAAGAGAGCAGCGAAAAGAATTCTGCGTCCCATCCCCAATTTACACCGTGCGCCAGGCTGGCAACCAGGTTGCCCAAGAACGTGGCCAGCGAGAGCGCCATTAGCAACTGCGCCTGGCGGATGCTGTCGAGGTCGGTCAGGCTGCTATCCGTGTGGAAAATGGCGCGCCAGAACGCATTCCAGGATAGGTTGGGGATGTTCGCGGTCATGCGTTTATCTCCTGCAAACGGGCGCGGGCGTCATCGAGCAGCTTGTGCAGCTGGCGACGGATGCGCAGGTTGTGAATGGTAATAGCGATACTTTCGGCGCTGCGGTTCAGGAACTGAACTTGCTCCGGGCTAAAAGGTTTCACCCCGGCCATTTCGATGACGCCGACTTCGTTATCGAAATGCGCCTTGGCCATCTCCCAATCAAGGCCCAATGTAGAAGCCAGTTCGTTAACGTCAGCTTCGTTATCGAAATGCAGCAGCGGCAGCAAAAAGAGATGCGTGGGGATGGTTTCGCCCAACCCGGACGTGACCCGAATCCGGGCGGCGTCCGTTTCAATGGACAACGAGCGTTTTTCCACCGCCGCCTGGCCTATCAAACCCTCGCCTTTGCGAAAGAACCCGGGGGTTTGTTCCCCCGGACGACAGGCAAACCCGCCGGCAAACTGCCAGCCAGCCCCGGCCTCTGCCTCGCTATAAACGAACAGTGCACCAAAGGATGCATCCACATAGCGGCAGAGAAAGCTCATCACCTTATCGGCCAAAATTTCCAGGCTTTGCTCGCCGCGCAAGATTTCGTTGAGCTTTTCCTGCCCAGCGATCTGCCAGAGCTGCTGCTGAAGCGCGGCCTGGGCCTGTTCGGCTTCGCAGCGGGCCTCCTCCGCCCGGCCGGTGCGCTCAGAAACCTGCACTTCCAGCGAGGCGCGAATATCTTCCAGTTCCCGATTCTTAGAGGCAAGCGTCTGTTCATCCTGGCGCAGGCGGGTAATGCTGGCAACCAGGTTATCAATCGCCAGGTAAATCAGCAAACCGCTCAACGTGATCATAAAGTTGAGCAAAGTCACCCGCGCCGGGCTGTAAAGGCCGGCATACCTGGCGGGCCACGTTTGCCCAAGTTCGCCATATCCGAGGACCGAAACCATCGCGACGGACAAAAAGGTAAAAACAATCACCCCGCGCCGCCCCAAAAGCAGTCCGGCCATCGCAATCAGGGCGGGAAAGGCCAGCAAGGCTTCATCGTAGGCGCCCTCGCCGCTCCAAATGACCATCATCAGAAACACGATCATGTAGGCGGGATACATGATTTTGGAAGCCCCCAAATACCCCATCCAGTTGAGCGCTATCAGCCCCAGCGAAATGACCACGCCAACGCCCAGGATAAGCGTTGCAAAATAATAATTCGCAATGTAAGACACCACCCAGGAGGCCAACACAAAAAAAAGCACCACTGCGCCAATCACATACAGCAAAATGCGCAGGCGGCGCGCTTCTTGGTTCGCGCGATCGTCCAGTTTGAGCCAATGTTCGAGATTTAATCGCATAAAGGCCCGCCTTCCAACTTGAGCCGCTCCACTTCGCGGATCAGCAGGGTGAATGAAAATCCATTGCATAACACCGAGTCGGGGCGGTCAGGGCTGTTTTGGAACATTTCGCGCGGGTGCGCCGCCAACAGCAAAATCGAAGCGCGGCTGTTCCACTGGCGAATAATCGGAATGGCCTGCCTGAGCGGGCCGCCATCCACGGCCTGGTCAATGATAATCAGCGCCGATTCGGGGGTTTTCACCTGGGTTTCGCTCTCGTCAAGGGTGGAAAAGTTCAATACATCCTGCGGGCCTGGCATTGAGCGCAAAATTGCCAACAGCGCATCGCGCCGGGGGCCGGGATCAGAAAGCAGGATGATTTTCCAGCGTTTTGGGAGGAATTCCTGGGGCGCGGGTTCAGTGGCAAAAGATGGTTTCAGATTAAGCATGGCCCAACCCTTGTGTTTCAAAATGGGAAATATTGTTTAGCGCCGTTTCGCTAAACCTGGCGCGGACGCCGTCAATGGTCGCATCCACACTGGCTGCGCCGGTCAAGCGCGACATGAACTGCCGCGCGGTTTGAAATAATACTGGCAGAGCTTTCCCCACATCTGGCGCGGCCAGGGAGTTCACATCTATTGAGAGATTAGGCTGTATCTCCACCTGCCATCCGTTTTGCCCGGCGACCAATTTCAACTCGGAGACCAGAGCATCTGCCAGGATGCTCCCCCCTTCAGACACAACCAGGCGGTGAAATGCCTTGAAATGCGCATCGTAATAACTGCTCAAAATTTGCTTGATTTCGAACTGTTCTCTTTCATGGACGCCGGTTTTGTTCATCACATAGCTCAAAATGCCCTTTTCCTGGTCGGAAATGAATTCATCCAGGGTGTAATCGGGAGTGAATACTCGCACCAAGAATGTCGCGCCGGAATATTGTTTTTGTGAATTGTTGACCGCAATCCCTGAAATCAAGATCTGCTTTTCCCCAAAGTGGGTGCTGGCCTGCAAGGGGATTTCTTCCAGGACTTCAGCCCGTTTCACCCTTTCCAGGATCGTTTGCTCTGCCTCGAGTGATATTGCCAGGGCTTCGGTCAACCGTCTTCCAACCATATTGGACTGCGAAAAAACGCGAAAATAATTTTTTGTGACAGAGATAATGGCGTCATCGCCTTTGGTGTAAACCAGAATGTGGGTATTGGGAACTATCGCCGGTTGACGGATTTCGTATTGCTCTGCTGGACGGTGGATTTCTTGCATGATTCCAAGCAAGAAAAGACCTACGCCCCAGAGCAGGTACGACAGGTTGTAAGGGACATCAATAACGAGAGCGCTGATCAGGTTGACCTGCTGATCGGGATAGTACAAACCAGCCGTTGTCGCATAGGAAAAAAACAGGTTGGCAAAAGAATGCAGGACAAACCCCGCCGACAGCCAGATCCAGGTCCGGCCATATAAGCCTGCCTGGTAGGTGAAGAAAATGCGCAAGACCAAGAGCAGCAGGATCAAATCGGCCAGGGGATAGGCAAGATTCAGAGTGTTGATCAGCAAAGCATCGGGGGCGTTGTTTTGAACGATCGGGACGAGGATGAAAATGGTTGAGAATCCAAAGGTCAGCAGGCTAATTCCCGCCAGCCAAACCTTCTGGGCCAGATTGTTGAAACGCGGCAGCAAACGGATGCGCATCCCCATGGCCATGTACATGGGAATATAACCGACAATCCAAAAAAAATCGGCCCAGGATGGGTACGGAACTTCCCGCCCAATGAGCGACGCGGCTGCCCACCATAATTCTGCAATCATCCACATCCCCCAGCCGAGAGTCAGCCCGGCCCACAAGACGCGGTTCTGCATTCCAACGATAGCTTGTCGCCAGACCATCAGCGCCAGGATGAACGTCGCCACGGCAAAAGGCGCTGATAATACATTATTCAGGTTAAAGATAAAATTATCCCCGCCGAGATGAAAAATATTGATAATAATATAGGAAATAACCAATAGCGCGAAGGCAATGTGCTGCCAAAAGGAATGAATGGGCTTCTTAGAGGACATAGGCAGATCTCGTCAGATTGGTTGGAGGTTTCAATAAGGTTATCTTATCAAACTCCCGACAAGTTCAAAAGCCAATTAATTGTGAATTCAATTAACGAAAAAGTTGTTATTTTGGCCGGTCAAGATTAACAATTTTTTGTTAATCTGAATGGCGTACAATAGCAATATGACAGAAAATCCTAAAAATTCACCCAACCCTAACGAATTCCTTGTAGATACTGATCAATATTTCAAGTTCACCTTCCATGAATCGATGCTAGGAAAGGCGTTGGTAGGGCTGGATGGCCGACTGCTCAAAGTAAATCGCACGGCCTGTACCATGCTGGGTTATCCCGAAGCAGAATTGTTGACCAAAACATTCCGCGACATCAGCCACCCAGACGATATTGCCCCAACAGAGTCCAGACTCCAACCTGTGTTGGATGGAAAACAGACCACCAACTGGCTCGAAAAACGCTATCTGCGCAAAGATGGAACTATCGTTTGGGCGCTCGTCCAAACTGTCATGATCCACGCCGAAGACGGCTCACCGCTGTATCGCCTGACCGAGGTGGAAGACATCACCGAACGCAAACTGGCCGAAGAATCCTTGCGGCGCAGCGAGGCCAAATTCAGGGCAATTGTGGAAAACAGCGATAGCGGGGTCGCTTTCCTGGATGCAAATGGCAACATTTTGTATCGCAGCCCCAACTATGACCAGATCAATGGCTTCACCAGCGAAGAGCGGATAGGGCGGAATGGTTTTGAAACTGTGCACCCCGATGATCTGGAAAGGGTTCGAGCGCTGTTCAACGAGGTATTGCAACGACCGGACGTCCCGATTCAGGCTGAATTTCGAATTCAGCACAAAAATGGCAGGTGGCTTTGGATTGATGCCATTGTGCGGAATCTATTGAAGAACCCCGATGTGGAAGCGATCGCTATCAGTGCGCGAGACAGCACGCAGCGCAAACAGGCGGAAGAATCCTTGCGACGCAGCGAGGCCAAGTTCCGCGCGGTGGTCGAGAACGGCAGCGACGAATTTCTGTTTGGCGATTCGGAGGGGATGATTTCCTATCGCAGTCCGGGCCTCCTGAACATCAATGGCTACGCCAATGAGGAGCGTGTTGGGTACAATGGGTTTGAATTTGTCCATCCAGACGACCTGGAAAATGTCCGCAAGGTGTGGAGCAGGGTTTTGGCTGAGCCCAATACGCCATTGAGCGCGGAATATCGTCACCGTCACCGCGACGGCTCCTGGCGCTGGGTGGAATCGACTGCCCAAAACCTGCTGAACAACCCCGATGTGCGGCAGCTGATCCTGGTGACGCGGGATATCCACGCGCGCAAACAGGCGGAAAAAGCGCTGCAAATCAGCGAACAAGCGGCCCAGCGGGCGAATGAACAACTGCGCATGGTGAACGAGACATTGGCTAACCTGACCAGCGGCCTGGACATTGAACAACTGATGCAGAAACTGCACGAACAGTGCCAGCAAATTGGGGAGATTGATACGTTTTATGTTTTGCTCTACGATGACAAAACCACCACCCTGAGCACCCTCTATTTTGTCAAAGATGGCGAACGCCGCGTCTTGCCGCCGCGCAATATCCGCGAGAACCCCGGCCTGACCGGATACGTAATCCAAAACCCCCAAACGCTTTATATTCCAGATAGTCTTAACTGGCCTCAGGAACGGCCTCGAGGCATCGCGCAGCCCGGCAAGTGGTCACGATCCATCGTTGTGGTTCCGCTGCTGTTCAGAGGGAAGATCATCGGTATTTTGTCCATGCAAAACCACGAACCCAATGTTTACAGTCCCGAACAAATTCAAACGCTGGAGTTGTTCGCCCCACAGATCGCTATCGCCATTTACAACAGCCGGTTGTATACCGACCTGCGCCAGCGGGTGCAGGAACTGGAGACCATTACCCAGGTTTCTATGGCCATGCGCCTGGCGCAGACCCGCGCCGAAATGAGCCAGATTTTGCTGCGCGACTCGATGCGCATCCTGCAGGCCCAGGGTGGGGCGCTCGGCATCTTAAATGGCAGCACACTTTCCATCCAGGGCGCAGCCGGTTTGGTGGAAATGCTCCAGGGTCAGAATATCCCCGAAAACGATGGGATGATCTGGCGCATCCTGCGCGCTGGCAAGGCGCATTTTTATGATGTACAGGATGGAAAAGCGCCTTCGACCCTTCTTTCGATGCTCAATGAGGCCAAAACCAGCATCCAGGCGGGGATCGTGATCCCCTTAAAAAGCGGCGACCTGATCATTGGCGTTATTTTCTGGGGTTTTACCTCCCCACAGCCCGCCAGCGACGATCAGCGCCGCCTGGCGATTGCTATGGCTGAAATGGCAGGCGTGGCGCTGCACCGCGTCAGCATGTCTGAGGCGCTGGAGAAAATTGTCACCGACCGTTCGCGCGAACTGCAAACCATTTATCGCGTGGCGGCCAGCGCCAACCCGCGCCTGGAACTGGGCTCGGTCATCAAGGACGCGCTGGAACTGATTTTGCCCGCCGTCCACGCCAGCTCAGGCGCGGTGTTGTTCTGGGATGAAGCGCAAGGCAGCTATCTTGTGCTTGCCTCGCAGGGGCTGCCCGCCCAGGCGCTTGACTACCTGCAAAAAAGCGGGAAGAACAGTATCGAAGGATGGGTTTTGGAGAATCGCCAACCTTTGGTGCTGGCGGATCTATCTGCCACGGATCGCATCCCGTTTAAGCACCCTGGCCTACTGCCCTTTGCCGCCCTACCCATGCTGGCCGGCGAGCGGGCGGTGGGTGTGTTGGATGTCAGCCGCCCCGGCGGCGAACCCTTTAACCTGGAAGAACTCACCCTGTTGGATTTTATCGCCGATCACCTGGGGTTGGTGGTGGAAAACTCGCTGCTTTTCAAGCAGGTGGAGGGTCACGCCGTGCTGGAGGAGCGGGCGCGTGTCGCTCGCGCCCTGCACGATTCGGTTACGCAGTTGCTTTACAGCGCCATGCTCTATGCCGAAGGCAGCGCTCGCCTGGCCGAAAACAACCATTGGGATCAAGTGCGAGCCAACCTGCACGAACTGAGTCAGATCACCCGCCAGGCTTTGCAAGAGATGCGCCTGATGGTCTACGAACTACGCTCGCCCACTCTGCATCACGATGGGCTGGTACATGCCATCCAAAACCGGTTGGATGCAGTGGAAATGCGTTCCGGCATCCAGGCTTCCATCGTGGCCGATGCTCTGCCGCGCCTGCCCGAACCACTGGAGGAGGCCTTGTACCGCATCGCGCTCGAGGCGCTGAACAACTCGCTGAAACATTCCCACGCCAAAACTGTAACCGTCTTCATCCTCTGCGCACGACGTGAAGTGATGTTGTGCATCCGCGATGATGGCATTGGGTTCGAGGTGGATGGGGCGAGAAAAGGCGGACTCGGCCTGGTCAGCATGAAGGAGCGAATTGAACGCCTGGGGGGACAGCTTACCATCCGCTCTGCCCTCGGGGCTGGCTGCGAGGTCGAGGCGACGCTCCCACTCTCTGAGGCAAAATTACCAGCCAGAAAAAACAAACCGCGGAAACCGTTGAGCGCGCCGAAACGCAAGTAACAGGAGATAATTTA
>CAIQJJ010000550.1 GCA_903872065.1 uncultured Anaerolineales bacterium
ACCCAAATGGGGAAAAATCAGGCCCATGTTGTCGTCGAATTCTGTGTTGAAGGAATAACCCTGTGTCTATCGTTTTACTGATCCGTCATGCTGAAAATGATTACATGAAGGCCAATCGCCTGGCCTGCCGCCTGCCCGGTGTGCATTTGAATGAGGAAGGCCGCCTGCACTCGCAGGCTTTGGCTGAGGCCCTGTCGCCTCGCCTGAAAGAAGCCGGAGAACACTTGCGCGGCTTGTTTAGCAGCCCGCTGGAACGGGCGCGCGAGACCGCCCAACCCCTGGCGGAGATCTTGGGGATGCCTGTGCTGGTGCGGGAGAGGTTGATGGAGACCGACTGCGGGGAGTGGGCTGGCAAGACGGTGAAAGGC
Source organism: uncultured Anaerolineales bacterium (assembly GCA_903872065.1). GTDB lineage: Bacteria > Chloroflexota > Anaerolineae > Anaerolineales > UBA4823 > CAIQJJ01. The sequence goes on from CAIQJJ010000550.1 coordinate 369, forward strand.
CTGAGCCGCCTCAAATTGTGGAAAATGGTGCAGCAAAACCCGGCCCAGTTTCGCTTTCCGGGCGGCGAGTCGTTCGCGGAGATCCAGCAGCGTTTTGTCGCTGAGGTGGATGCTTTGCGCGCCGAATTTGCCGATCCTAAGGACGTGATCGTTTGCTTTGCGCACGCCGATCCGATCAAATTGGCGGTGGCGCACTATCTCAACATTCCCCTTAACGATTTTCAGCGCCTGGTCATTTCGCCGGCCTCGGTGACGATCTTGCAGATTGATGAAAAATCGGCGCGGCTGTGGATGTTGAACGCCTCCCCGGCGCTTCCGAGTCTCCAACTGTAACTTTTCTCGCGCCCTTATCTGGTATACTCAAAGTATTGCTCTTGCAGCAAAACTGATTCCCTTTTCTTAGATTCCTTTGGTAAACCTATGCCCTCAATTGAAATTGATCTCAAACCTGTGACTCATATTACCGCAGACGCCATCGGGCAGCCCGGTAAGCGAGTTTTCTATATTCAAGGCTGGCAAAATGAACGGACGGTGACGATTATTGTCGAGAAAATCCAGCTTCAATCGCTGGCGGTTGGCCTGGAGCAGTTCCTGGCTGAAGTCCAAGAGAAGTTCCCTGATCTGCCTGAAGCATCGGGCGAATACGTCGAGGAAAAGATGCGCATCCATCCGCCGGTAGACCCTGTATTTCGCGCCGGCGAATTTGGCCTGGGGTATGATGCTGAGAACGATCTGCTCGTTTTGCTGACGCGGGAAATGCTTGTGGAAGGCCAGGACCCGCAAGAAGCCGGCGTTGTGCGGTTTTGGTGTACGCGGGCGCAGCTGCGCGCCATGACGCGCTGGGGTATGGTCATTGTCGAACGCGGCCGCCCCATTTGCCCGCAGTGCGGTGAACCGATGGAGCCTGAAGGTCATTTCTGCCCGAAGAAGAATGGACATAAACATTAGCAGCCAGCCGCAGTATCAACTGCTGCTCAACGGTGAAATGACCCTCAAAGGTCAGTTCACCTGGGGATCCAATTACACGTTTCTGGTTGAAGTTCAATCCGGCGAAGAAGTCGCGGCGGCGGTTTATAAGCCGCGCGAGGGCGAGCGCCCTCTATGGGATTTCCCGCAGGCCTCCCTGGCGCATCGCGAGGTGGCGGCGTACCTGGTCAGCGAGGCTTTGGGCTGGCAGTTGGTGCCGCTGACGATCTACCGCCGCCAGGGCCCGCTAGGGCCGGGTTCGCTTCAGCTTTATGTGGAGCATGATCCCGAATACCATTTCTTCACCATGAGCGCCGAAGACCGCCAACGGCTGCGCCCGGTGGCGCTTTTCGATCTGTTGATCAACAACGCCGATCGCAAAGGCGGCCACCTGTTGGTTGGCGTGGATGGGCATGTATGGCTGATCGATCACGGGGTTTGCTTTCATGTCGAAGACAAACTGCGCACCGTTATTTGGGACTTCGCCGGCGAGCCGATCCCGCCCGATCTGCACGCGGCGCTGGAGAGTTTTCTGCAAAAATTGGCCCCCGCCTCCGAACTGACCACAGCGCTCGAGGCGCACCTGCGGCGAGCCGAGATCAGCGCCCTGCAGGAGCGCGCCCAGGCTCTGTTAGCGGCGGGCGTTTTTCCCAATCCCCCCGAAGACCGCCGGCCTTATCCCTGGCCGCCGGTGTAGCGCTGGAGGCGCATTCAAAAAAAAGACCCTAAAGGTTTAAGAAAACCTTTAGGGTCTTTTCTTTCACTTCACGCCTCCGCTGGGGCGGCCGGCGCTTCGGCGATGATTTCAAAATCGGTGGTGACGGTGGCCGTCGGGCGAACCGTTGAGGCGACCGAACAATATTTTTCTTCCGAAAGCTGGATGGCCTGCGCCACCGCTTTTTCGGTCAGGTTCTTGCCGCTGATTTTGTAGTGCAGGTGGATTTTGCGGAAAGTCCAGGGCGGGTTGGCGTCTTGCTCGCTGGTGGTGGTGACCTCCATAAAGCTGATCGGCATGCGCTTCTTGCTCAAGATTTCGACCACATCCACCGATGAGCAAGACGCAATGGCGATGGTCAGCAGTTCGGAGGGTTTAATCCCAATCCCTTCATCCGGTGTGGAAAGGACGACAGAATGGTGAGTCGAATCGATGCCGACAAATTGTTTGCCGCCGATCCATTTAACAGTAGTTGTTCCCATAATACTCCTCTTCAGGGCGCTTTATCTAATAGGACGATCATGTCCTGGACGATCTTTTGGCGTTTGGCGCGCCGGTCCGCGAGCTTCAGGTCTGGAGCGGCGAAGCTCCCCTGGCGCTGACCAGCGTCCTCGGGTTCATCCAGTTCTAAGAGGCAAGCCGTGGCGTATTCTTGCAGAAAAACGCGGCTGACGCCTTGGATGGCCGAGTGAACGGCGACAAGCTGCTGCATAATCTCGCGGCAGTCGCGCTCATCCTCCAACATCCCTTGCACCCCGCGCACCTGCCCTTCGATCTTGCGCAGGCGTTGGGTGAGTTTTTCTTTGGCTTCCAGGTTCTGGATGATCATGGCAGTGCTTTCTGGCGCGCGGCGCGCCTTTCTCTGGCGATACTCTTTGCTGCGGCGATTCGCTGCGGTGAAAAACCGGCCAACGGCCGGCTGCGTTAACCCCCTCAGCGAAAACCGCCGCTGGAGCCGCAATTACTGCTGCTGCTCGAAGCGGCGCTAAAGCTCAAGGAGACGCCCAGGGCGGCCGCGGCGGAGACTTTCTTGCGAGTTTTCTCGCTGTGGCAGGTGGGGCAGGCCTGGCTTTGGTTGGATTCTGAAAAACGAACCATCTTCTCGAAGCTGGTTCCGCAATCTTTGCAATGGTATTCGTATAAGGGCATAGGAGTTTACCTTTCTGAATAATATACTATACCCCAGTATAGCATATAACAGAGATATGTCAAGAGGATTCGTGGGAAGTATGGAGGAGAAGGCAGAAGGCGGTAGGCAGTTTGCAGAAGGAAGAGAAAGACGCAGCGGTCTCTGCAAGTTTTCGTTCTTTGGGGTGTTGTCAGTCGCCAAGAGCGCAAAGATTAACCACGAATAACGCTAATCTACACGAATTTTTTTCTCGTTCCAGGGTCAAGCTGAATGTGGTACGCGTTGGGGAACGCGCACCCTCTCCAACGGTGGTTTTCCGTTGGGGAGGGTAGCGGTAAAGACCACCGCGGGGTGGGGTATGCGTGGCGAACCGGCTGAAAGCCTCGAATCCAGGTCGAGGGGGTATGCGGGTTTCTGGAGTCTAGGCTTCAGCCGGTCGGAGGGCCGTAGTCCGCTGGACAGCTTTTCCACGACCGCCGCGCGACTCTTTGAATCCTGGCATTCAGGTGGGGCGACTCCAATACACCCGAAACTTCCACCGAATGGTGGTTTTGCCTTGGCGCTTCAAATGCTCAATCGCTTTCTTGCCAAAAATAAACCCGTAGGTGTTCACAATATGTTCGACTGTCCCGTATTCCTGGTTCGAGAAGATGTCCTGGCAGGCAAACTGGAACTCTTCGATAAAAATACGGTCTACCTCGTCGTCTACCTTCTCCACACCCTGGATAATGTCGTGCAGATCGCCTCCATACCAACCAGGGGATATGCCGAGATAGACTACCGAACCCCGGGCCACACGCCGGCCTTCCCGGATAAAAGCACGGTACTGTTGGGGTGGATACAGGGCCAGGGTAATGCCAGTGATCAGATCCACTGAGTTGTCTGCCAGCGGCAGGGCGATGGCGTCGCCGCTCAGAAAAGCGATCCGGCGGTCTCCTGTTCCTTGCTCCTTTTGCTGTGCTTGCCGAAGCATGGCGGCCTCGCGCTCAATGCCAATCACTCTTCTCGCATACTGGGCCAGCGCCAGGCTTGAACTGCCTGTACCGGCCCCCACATCCGCGATGCACTTGCCGCGCAGATCCACGATGCCTGGTAGCTGCTCGTAGACTGTCGGGTGATAGGGTGTATTGGAGAACGCTTCATACACTTCGGGGTAATCGCGATACAGGATATCCCAGCGGTTCTCAATCGATTCAGGTCGTGACATAACTCATCCTTCTGCTGGTCAACAAAGCCCGCTGAATGCCACGGTAGTGAGCAGGCGCAAAGATTAACCACGAATAACGCTAATCTACACGAATTTTTTTTGTGAAGATTGTGGGTTTCTCCCCTATCACTCTGGATGCTTTATTACCAGCCCGCTGCGCCTGGCGGAGCAGGTTCTCCTGGTCGGTCAGGCCGCGTTGCAGTGCTTCTCGAATCGCCTGGCGAATTTGTTCTTCTGCCAGGCCTGAGGCAATCAGGTCTACGATGGTGCGCTCGACTGTGGTAATCGGGAGTCCATGACGTTTCGTAATTTCTTCAGGAAGCAGGCGGTTCGTGTGCTGCCGAATGCCTTTCCGGCGGCGGGAAGAATTGCGCGGTACGATCAAGTGGGTTTCGCTGGGCAGCACGTCCGAGAGGTCATAGACGGCCAGGGCGCTTTCATGGGAAATAACCGCGGATGGCCCGGCCCTTAGCCAGGCGACGAACAGATCCTCATAGGGCGACCCCGGAAAATTGTGAAGCCGGTAAACGCCTTGTGTTATACGAATGAGACGCCCATTCTTGACGTTGTCAGAAAGGCGTTCGTTTGAGAATCCGCCAGTCTTAGCCTGGCTGGCTGTGAAATAGCCGGCCTGAGCTTCGGCTATCTCGTAAAGCTGATCATAGTCTGGTTTTGTTTTCATATATGTGCAAAAGGTCAGGTATTTCCTAACCTTTTGCACACATTATCCCACAATACTGCAAGATTGTTAACCCGCCGAGAGCGCAAAGATTAACCACGAATAACACTAATGGCTTCAGCCGGTCGGATGGTCATAACGTACGCCTGGGGAACCGGCTGAAAGCCTCGAATCCAGATCGAGGGGCGCGCAGGTTTCTGGAGTCTAGGCTTCAGCCGGTCGGAGGGTCGTAATATACGCCTGGGGAACCGGCTGAAAGCCTCGAATCCAGGTCGAGGCGAGCGCTTAAGCCGCCCAATCTTGCGCGATCACCGCAGCCTGCTGCAGAACGGTCGCGGTCGCTTTGTCCTGCTTATCGGGGGGATAGCCATGCTTGCGCAGCACTTTTTTGACCACCAGGCGCAACCTGGCGCGGGCGGATTCGCGCACTGTCCAGTCAATGGTCGCATTCTCGCGGACGGTCTCCACCAGTTCGCGGGCGATGACCTTGAGCGCTTCGTCGCCCAATATTTTGACCGCGCTGTCGTTGACCTCGAGTGCATCGTAGAAGGCGATCTCGTCCTCGCTCAACTTGAGCCGGTCGCCGCGCGCCTGGGACTCGCGCATCTCTTGGGCAAGTTTGATGAGCTCGGCAATGACTTCGGCTGATTCCAGCGTCCGGTTTTGGTACGAGCGGATTGTGCGTTCGAGCAGTTCGGTGAAGGAGCGCGACTGCACCAGGTTCTTGCGCAGCCGGGTTTTGATTTCATCGTTGAGGAGCTTGTGGAGCAGTTCAACGGCCAGGTTCTTTTGCGGCATGTCGCGCACGTCTGCCAGGAACTCTTCGGAGAGGATCGAGATGTCAGGCTTCTTCAAGCCGGCGGCGGCAAAGATGTCAATGACCTGCTCGCTGGCGGATACGGCGCGGGACAGGATTTGGCGGATGGCCCGGTCGAGGTCTTCGGCGTCGCGCTCGCCCTCCACCGTGCTTTTCACGATCGCGGCGCGCACTGCCTGGAAGAACGCCACGTCGTCGCGAATGGCGAGGGCGCGCCCATTTGGTATGGCCAGGGCAAAGGCCAGCGACAATTCGCGCACCGCCTGGAGCAGGCGTTTCTTGCCATTCTCCAGCATGAAGATGTGATTCATGGCCAGCCTCAAGAGGCTCAATCTCTCGGCGGCCGTTCCCGTAAAATACTTCGACCAATCGAAGCCGTAAAACAGCCCCTTGCAGATTTCATAGCGCTTGAGCAGTTCGTTGACCGCTTCTTCCTGATCGTGCGCCTCGGCGGGGTGGCCGGCTTCGGTGTAGGCGGCCAGGGCTTTTTGCAGGTGATAGGCCAGGCCGAGATAATCCACGATCAAGCCGCCCGGCTTATCTTTGTACACGCGGTTGACGCGGGCAATCGCTTGCATGAGGCCGTGGCCCTGCATGGGTTTGTCAATGTACATCGTGTGCAGCGGCGGGACATCGAAACCCGTCAGCCACATGTCGCGGACGATGACCAGTTTGAACGGGTCACCGGCGTCTTTGAAGCGCGTGGCAAGTTCTTCGCGCCGCGCCGGGGTGCGGATGTGGCCCTGCCAATCAAGGGGATCGGAGGCGCTGCCCGTCATCACGATCTTCATCACACCCTGCCGGTCGTCCGCCGAGTCCCAGGCCGGGCGCAGTTGGACGATGGCGTTGTACAAATCCACGCAGATGCGGCGGGACATGCACACGATCATTGCCTTGCCGTCCAGGGCTTCGAGGCGCGCCTCGAAGTGTTCAACGATGTCTTTTGCGATCAGGTCAGTGCGCTTCTCCGCGCCGACGATGGCTTCGAGCGCCGCCCATTTGCTCTTGAGCTTTTCCTTCGTTTCCAGTTCTTCGCCTTCGGTAACCTCGTCGAAGTCGGGATCGATCTTCGGTTTTTCTTTTTCGTCCAGGGTCAGTTTGGCGAGGCGGCCCTCGTAGTAGATTTTGACCGTCGCGCCGTCTTCGACCGCCTGCCGGATGTCGTAGATGCTGATGTAATCGCCAAACACGGCGCGGGTGTTGGCGTCAGTGTGTTCGATGGGCGTCCCGGTGAACCCGATGAACGATGCACTGGGAAGCGAATCGCGCATGTGGCGGGCGTAGCCGTCAATGAAGTCGTATTGACTGCGGTGCGCTTCATCGGCGATGACCACGATGTTGCGGCGCATGGACAGCGGCTCGTCCGACCCGGCGATGGGCATGAACTTCTGAATCGTGGTGAAGAACACGCCCCCCGCCCGGCGTCCCTTGAGTTTTTCGACCAGGTCTTCGCGGCTGGCGGCCTGTTCGGGCGTTTGGCGCAGGATTTCGGCGCAGCGCGAGAATGTGCTGAAAAGCTGATCGTCGAGGTCGTTGCGGTCGGTGATGATGACGATGGTGGGGTTTTGCATGGCGGGATGGGCGATCAGCCGGGCGGTGTAGAACACCATGCTGAGGCTCTTGCCCGACCCCTGTGTGTGCCAGACGACGCCGATGCGGCGATCGCCTGTTTCGCCGCCCTTCATCGGCTGCGTCTTGTAGAGGCCTTTCAATTCTTTGACCCACGTGTCTTTGGGCTGCGAGGCGCGGATGGTTTCGGCCAGGGCGTAATTGACGGCGTGGAATTGGTGGTAGCCGGCGATCTTCTTGACCGTGGGCGCGCCGCGCTCCTGCTCGAAGACGATGAAATAGCGGATCAGATCGAGGAAGCGGCGCTTCTCGCACACGCCTTTGAGCAGCACTTCCAACTGCGAAAGCGAAGCGGGGGCGGCGGCTTCTCCCTCGATGGTCTTCCACGGCAAGAACCATTCTTTGTTGGCGGTGAGCGACCCCAGGCGGGCGTTCACGCCGTCTGAGATGATCAGCAGTTCGTTGGTGTGGAACAGGGCCGGGATGTCTTGCTTGTAGGTTTGTAGTTGGTTGAAAGCCGTCCAGATCGTGGCGTTCTCAGCGGCGGCGTTTTTGAGTTCGATGACGACCAGCGGCAGGCCGTTGATGAAGATCACCACATCCGCCCGCCGCTTGACCTTGCCGTTCTGGTGGGAGGCTTCCACCGTGTATTGATTGACGACCAGCCAGTCGTTGTTGTCGGGGTCGTCGAAATCCATCACCCGCGCCCGCCCGCTGACGACGCGCCCGTCTTCGGTTTTGTAATCTACCTCGATGCCGCTGACCAGCAGGCGGTGAAAGGTGTGGTTGTTGAGCAGGAGTGAAGGCTCGCCGGGCCGGCTGATGCGCCGCAGGGCTTCTTCTTGCGCCGGGGCCGGCAGATGGCGATTGAGGTTGACGATGGCGTTCTCCAGGCGGCCGGCCAGGATCGTTTCCTGGTAGTCGGCGCGTTCGGGATGCTCGCCGTCGCAGGCGATCGCCGGGCCATCGCTGTATTCATAGCCCAGTTCTGTGAGCCAATTAATCGCAGCTTGTTCGACTGTGAATTCGTTGAGGGTCATCAGTCAATCCATATCGTGAAAAATTTGAGACTGTAATTGACTTGAAAATAGGTTCCTTGTAGTGGCGACTTCAGTCGCCTGTCCTG
>CAIQJJ010000551.1 GCA_903872065.1 uncultured Anaerolineales bacterium
GGCCTCCAGGCAGCGGATGGCCTCTTGCGCCTGTTGGCGGCGGCGCGGCGAGCACAAAGAGACTAGCTGAACGCGCCCATCGTTCAGCAGTTCGTCCAGGCTGGTACAGCGGCGCAGGCGCGGATCGGCGCGCTGTTCGTCGTTGAGCGCCGCCTCAGGAAACTCCGCCACTGCCGCCAGTTCCGCTGTGGGGTGTTGAGCCAGGTGAGCGTGAATTTGATGACCATTGATCCCGTACAGACCCACTTGAAGCTTCATACCCTTTTCTCCTCTTCGCCGCCGGCCAGGCAGCGTTGTCGCCATTCTTGCAAGCCGGGCAGTTCCACTGGCAGGCGGCCCTCGGCGTAGCCGCGTTGAAACGCCTCCGCCAGCCCCTCGACCCAGTTCAGCGGGTCCTCATCCCCCTCCGTATGCACCATTTCCCGCGGGAAGTTCGCGATCCTGGCCGTCTCCTGGATGCGGTTGACGCATTCCAGGTGCGGCAGAGCCGCTTGAATGCCGCAGGCCAGTTTTTCTCCACTCCGAACCGCCTCCACTGCCTGCCAGAGCTTGTTATCGGCGCTGTCCTCCGGGTTGCCGTACTGCTTCACTGTCCCATTGTGGAAGCGCGCCGTAAAGACCTGATCCGCGCCATATTCGACCACCGCCTCCTCGAAGTGATAAGAGGCCAGCGGTCCAATGTTCTCCGCTACGGCATGGGTGGTGAATTGGAGCAGTTCCGCTCCGCTCTCGGTCGTCACGCGCAGGGCGGCGGTATCGTAGTTTTCAATCGGGTTCGCGCGCCAGACTTCCGCCTCAACGCGCTTCACCCCGGCGCTGCTCTCGCGCCCATCGCCCAAAATGTAGAGCATATTGTGCAGGTAATGCGCCGTGGCGTTGTTGACCGGGCTGTCCAGCGCCGGCTGACCGTCATCGGTGTGGATGCGCCCGGCCCAGGTGTTGCGCTGATAATAGGAGCGGCGGCGCGGCCAAAGGGTTAAAGTCTTCAACAGGCGCGGGCGGCCCAAAACGCCAGCCTGCACATCCCGTTTGAGCGCCTGCACCGCGTCGCAAAACGACCACTGGTAGCCGACGGCCACAAATTTGCCCGCCTGGCGCTCCGCCGCGGCCATCTGCTGCGCCTGCTCCAGCGTAGCGCAGAGCGGCTTCTCACACAGCACATTCGAGCCGTGCGCCAATGCCAGGCAGGTCAGCGGGGCGTGCAAGTGGATCGGCGCGGCCAGGATGACCAGATCCGCGCTGGCCTGGCGGTAAAAACTTTCCAGATCGGAGAAAATCGGCGTTCCCGCCTGCTGAAATGCCAGCCGGCTGGCGCTGCGTTCGGGGAAGGCGTCAATCCCGGCCACCAGGCGCACATTGCGTTCGGGCGTCGCCTGTAAAAGCTGGCCGGCGTAGTATTCCCCATATCCACCGATGCCCACCAGGGCTGCGGTCACTTGTGTCATGAGTACCTCCAGAGAGTAGGATCGAGATTGCTCTCGCGTGTGCTGGCCTATTGTACCCCTCTTGTCTTTATTTTTGCCTATTGTCAGCCGGAAGGGTTCATGATAGAATAGCGCCCGCTTGAATATGGTGGGCGTAGCTCAATGGCAGAGCACCTGACTGTGGATCAGGTGGTTGTGGGTTCGACCCC
>CAIQJJ010000552.1 GCA_903872065.1 uncultured Anaerolineales bacterium
GCGACGCGCGAAGGCAGGCAGGGAGCGTCCGAACAGTAATACTGTTCAAAACGCAGTCCCTGCGCCGCGATCCGGTCAATGTTGGGGGAGGTATTGCGCGGGTAGCCGTAGCAGCCCAGGTGATCGGGACGTAAAGTGTCGAGATCCAGAAACAGGATGCGCATGGGTTAAAATCTCCAGCTTTGCGACTGACCCTCGTGCAGCGCCAGAGGCGTCTCAAAGGTTAGCTCGCCGGCGCGGTGATCGGCCGCGTCGCCGGCCAGGATGAACCGGCGCAAGGACAGCGTCCCGCCCAGCACACTCAACTCCACGGTATAACCGCCCTCGACCTCCGCCTGGCGGCAGACGCCCCAGGCGTAACCGTTCGACCAGAACCAGGCGCCGGCCTGGGCGGTGAAGCCCATCGTCTGATCCACGCCGGAGTAATAAAAGCCGGTCAGCGCCAGGACTGCCGCCCAGGCCGCCATGGCGCGGGCGTAGTGATGGCCGCACTCGGCTTCATCAAAGGGACTGCGTTTGCGCCCATCGTAACGGGCGCGCACCGCCTCGATACAGCGCAGGCCAGCCGCCAACTGCCCTTCGTAGAGCATGCCGATGGCGGCGGTGTACTCGAAACCGGTCATGACCTCGGTGGCGTAGGGGAAGGGCCGCTTGGGGCGGCTGCCGCGCGGGTATGCGCACATCAACAGCGCCGCCTCGTCCCCCAGGACATACGAACGCATATTGTTGAAATGGCCGTGGAAGTTCTTGCGGAAATTGTAACGGTAGATGCTGCGCAGCGTCTTGCGCACATGAGCTGGCTTGAGCAGGTAGCCCAGCCCGCAGATATGCGCCATGTACTGCCCGACCAGTTGATCCACCAGGCAGCCAGGGCCGATCTGATAAGCCGGGTCCGACAAGTCGGCGGCCCCCATGCCTACACGCAGCCCATTGGCAATCGCCGCCGGGTCGGAGACAGGACGGATCTCATGCTCATAATATTCGCCGTTGAAGAGGTGCGCATCCGTCCAGGCCTGGCCGCGGGTGAAGAGGTCGCGGCAGGCGGCGGCAAATTCAGTCTCGCCCAGGAAGCCGGCCATCTCCTCGGCGGCGCGCAGCGCGCCCAGGTACCAGGCCTCCATCTGCGGGTTCGGGCCGTAATACTCAACATCCATCGTATTGTGCTGGCAGCCCTCCATCACACCATCGCGGTCGGCGTCCCACCCGCCAGGCACCCAACAAAACTCCAGCGCCTTGCGGGCGTTGGGCCACAGCGCCTTGAGCATCTCCGCGTCGCCCGAAAGCTGCCAGTCGCGGTAGAGCTTCATGATGCAGCCCATCTGCCCATCGGCAGCCGCAGTGACCCAGCTGCGGGTGCGCGGGACGGGCAGGCCGGAGCGGAAGGACATCAAGCCCTCCTCGTTGGTGGCCAGGGCAAACTCCACCTCGCGCATCGTCCTGGCAAGCGCCCCAAACAAGAAGGCGGTGGATTGTTCGTAGTTCCAGACATGGGTGCAGGAGCCGTAACAGCAGCCGACCTTATCAGAGCAGCCTTCCCAACCATACATCCGGCCATCGGGCGTGCGGAAAGTGGTCTGGGTGCGCAGGGTGCTCAGGTTGAACAGAGCGGCCTCCAGCACCGCGTGGGGCAAATCGCTCTGGCAGAACGCATTGACGAAGCGCAGCGTCTTTTCCTCCAACGAGGGCAGAGCGTCCGCGGCGCGCAGCACAACTTCCCAGGCGTCGCGGTATTGGGTCGTGTAATAATTGCCGACGAAATCTGGGTCATGACCCTCGTCGCCGCCCTCCGGCGTCTCGCACTCGCCCGGCTTGCAGGGCGTCCAGGTGCGCCGGTTGGGGAAGCGCCAGGCCAGCAAGAAAGTGACCGCGGTTTCGGCGCCGGGCGGCAGGGTGAATGAGATCGCCAGCGACCCAACCGGCGTATTTGAAGGACGGGCGGCAGGACGTGGGTCAAGTTTGCCATCTGCACTGAAGTCATCCCAAAAATCGAGCAGGCCGGTGTTCCAGCCGATGTCATCCCAGGCCAGGCGGCTCGAAAGGCTGGCGGGGAGCCGCGCGCCGGAAGCAGTCTCAACGGGCGGCAGGACGCCCAACGCCAGTGCGCCATACTGCTCGGCGTGCGAGTCGAGCAGGCCGGGTTGGAAGAACAAGCCGCCCAACACCGCGCCCTGGCTGTCCATGAATTGGTTGAAGTTGCCCTTGGCGCGCTGCCCGGCGCCGTCATCCCCGATGAAGTTGGGCAGGCTGCCGCACAGCGAGACCTCCAGCGGGAGGTTCGTTTTGTTCTTGAGGACATAACGCAGCACGGCCAGCGGCATGCCGGAGGCGTCTGCATCCGCCGGGATAAAAGGATTGAAGGCCTCCAGGCGGGCTTCCACGGGGAAGGAGTCATCTGAGAGAAAGACCTGCCCCAAAGGGTAGGCGGCGGCAAACGAGCAGCGGGTGAAGCGCGGCAGGCCGTGGTTGGGCACAGTGCAGCCCGAAGCGCCCTCGTAGAGCCAGGGTTCAATCGCGCCCTCCAGGGCGCGCGCCAGCGCCGTCCCGCCCTGCGGCCTGGCCCAGACAGCAAAGAAGCTGTTCAGCGGGGTAAAGCCCTTATCGGGATGGCTGTAGACTTCGAAATCGCGCAGATCGCCGCGCCCACCGAGCGAAATCGTGCCAGTCCCAATCCCTCCCAAGGGCAAAGCGATGCGCGCCAGGTGATTTTGATCATAACGGGTTAATACAGGCCACAAGGACATAGTCTTTTCCTTTCTTATTAACGAGTCTTCTCCAAGACCAGCACCAGGTCTTGTCCAACGGGCGGCTGCGGCACCACCCAGGCGCCTTCAGCGTTGGCGCGGGCGTAGCCGGCGGCGTAGGTATCACCAGTGATGGGATTAAAGAAATAGGCCAGGTAGTTGATCCCCGGCTCAAGCGCCAGGATGCGCGCCGGCGTCTCCCAGGGGAAGAGCGGCGAGGGGAAATAGATCATCCGCAGTTCACCGGGGATGCCGGCGGCGTAAGACTGCAAGGCCGCTTCTGGCCGCGTCTCGACCCACTCAGGATGCGGGGTCAGCCGCCACCAGGAATAACGCAGCAGCAAGTCCTTCGCCAACCCCAACTGCGCCGATCCGGGCAGGCGGTAAGCCTGCTCCCAATTCAACACGCCCCAACTCATGCCATGAGGCGAAGGGCCATAAGGATCGTCCACGCGGTTGACCTGCCAGAGGCCATTCGCGCCGTAGGTGTAGCCGGTCGTACCCGACAACATGCTCGACCAAAAGCAAAAACGCTGCAAATCTTCCCAGGCCCCGCCCAGTATCCCTTCGTAAAAGCCTTCACCGTTCACCAACGGTCGCAGCGGCGAGGTCGCGGCAAACTCGCTCACTTTTTGCGCCGCGGTCACGGCCAGGGATTGACCGCCGTGCGCGGTCTGGATCATCGAAAAGTCCAGCAAGTTGATGTCCTCCACCTCCAGGGCGCTGTGGCTGAACGCCATCGGATGGGTAGTGAGAGGGCGGTGATAGGGATCGATCTGGCGCAGGTACTGCGCCACCTCGCTCCATTTCAAGCGATTCCAGTTCATCTTTTGCTGGCGTTTCAAAGGCGGCAAGTTGAACTGATAAGCGTTCATCAGCGTCTCACCCGCCAGGCACCACACCACCGGATAAGCGCCATAGCGCGCTACCAGGTAGCGCCAGTGCTGCTGCATTTTGTCCACCCCCATGATCGGTAGATAATAGCCCCAGGCGGCCACCAAGAGCGGCACCAGGCCATTGCGCACCAGGTGGCGCAGCTTGAGGTCTACATGATCAAAAAACGCGGGATTGATGCGGGCAAAATCCGCCTCCCAGGCAAAGCCGCCGGCGTTGGCCCCGCGCGGGTCGAACGGCGCCATATCCGGGTAGAGGCCGGCGACCAGTTGAATCAAGGTGAAACCTTTAGCTTTGCGATCATCGATCAGTTGGGCGAACTCATCCGGCCATTTCAGCCGCGAGGTGAAGCCCAACCACCAGGTATCGCCCAACCAGAAAAACGGCATCCCATCTGCATGTTCGAAATAATTCCGATCCTTGCTGACGCGCAGCGGGCCATGCTTGAGCAAAGGATTGCTCCCCAGGTAGGGGTCCACCACAACCGTCCCGCGCTGCTCGTGCAAAGCAGCATTGGCCGGGTCGGAACAGACGGTGCAAAAAGAATAGCGCCCGGCCTGGGATGCGGCAAAGCGCACGCCCCAGGCCTGCCCACCGGCCCAAAACGCTGGAATCACGCTTTCAGTCCCGTCCGGCGCGGTAATCACCACGTCCAATGTAACCTCATTGAACGGGTCGGAATAGACTTTACCGGAAGTATATCCCCACTCGAAAACGGTATTACAAGTAGTCAGATAACTTGGCGGCATTGTGTGTTCTCCATTTCAAAAGTTTTCCTGGCATGGGCGAAATCTGTACATGAATCAGTCCTTTTTTTAAACAGAGAGCAATGGCTAAGTAACCAACAAACTATCCTTATCCGGCAGTTGCGGGAAAGGAGCAGTCGGCAGAGTTTGATACCAATAGGCGACCGAGGCAATGTCATCTTGCAAAGGCAGGTAGGTATTTCCCGCCCGCCAGGGCCAATAGCGCCAGCCAAGCGCCTGGATCGTAACACGCAAATCCTGCTGGAAGCGGATCGGGTCGGGGATATGCCAGCGGTAAAGGCCAAAGCGCTGCTGTGAGAAATAAACCCCATCCGGGCGGATGACTTGCGGCAAACCGGTGTAGGGGGTTGAAAATTCCTGGTATTGGTGCGTCGCCTGGTTTTCAAAATTGTAGGAGCCGCAGAAGTAATCCTCGGTGCCGGTGCCGCAAATCGTCGGGTATTCGCTGTCGCCGTCCATGAAAAACTTGATCTCGCCCTCGCCCCACCAGCCGTTGTTGTTGACGCCCCAGGCCAGGTAGGTACCGACATACTGCCCCTGTCCCTTGACGCCATCCAAGAGGGTGTAGACGCTCTTATAGGGCAGCGGGTTGACGCGGCGGAATTGGGCATGGAAGTAAGCGCAGTCGGACGGGACCTCCGTCAGCGTATAGGTGATTTGATAATACAGCACCATATCTTCCGGCGCGGTATTGGTCATCGTGATCCGGGCGCGGCGGCGAAAGGGCATCTCCCAATAGCAGTTGAAGGCGCTGCCGGGGTTAACGCACACCGCCAGCGAGGAAACCTGGGCGTACTTGCCCCAGCCGCAGGCAAAGAAATCACCCACCGGGCATTCGACGGAGGGCTGCTCCTGATCGTCCCAATAGATGCGCAAAATGTTCAGCCGCCAATTGCCGGCCGGCGTCAACCAGATGTGCTGGATCGCGCCCGGCCCGGCAATATCGGCCATTGTGAAGGTCTGGCCGGCTTTGATCACCACCGAGGGCGAAATCTTCCAACCCTGGCCCAGGTCGCGAGCGCAGCCCTGCCCGGTGCCCTCAGTCGCCATGCATCCCTGACCCTTCGCTCCACTGAAATTCTCCGGGCTGATCGAACGCGTGAGCGCCGGCGAAAGACGGGAAAGATTGCCTAAATTCATACCAAGTCCATCAAAAACTGCCATGATCTGTCTCCTTATTGGATTTAAACCCTAAAGGTCTTCTTAGACCTTTAGGGTTTTTGATGACTAACCTTGCTGAACCGTTTCAATGAACGCTAACAAATTTTCCAACGGAATATCGCCGGGCATATCATGCGACGGCCCGACCACAAAGCCGCCGCCCTGCCCCACCTCGCGCATCAAACGCCGCACCTCGCGACGAATTTCGGCCGGCGTCCCCAAAGGCAGCAGACCTTGCACACTGACGCCGCCGTAAAACGCCAGGCGGTCGCCGTACTGCTTTTTAATGGCGTAAGGATCCATCACGTCCGGCTGAAACGGATTGAAAACATCCAGCCCGATCTCAATCAATTCGGGGAAAAGCTCTTGCACCTGTCCACAGCAGTGGATCAGCACCACCTTGCCGGCCTGCCGCACGCGGGCATAGAGTTGAGCCATGCGCGGCTTGATAAAGCGCCGCCACAAACGCCGTCCGAAGATCAAGCCGGTCTGCTGTCCCCAATCATCGCCAAACAGGATGCCATCCAGGTCGTAGCGCAGCAGTTGATCCAACACCGCCAGGTCAAAGGCGGTAATCGCATCAAACAATTCATCCACCCACTCAGGCGCTTGCAGCATATCCACCAAAAGCTCGGTCATACTGCGTAAGCTCCAGGCGCGCTCGAAGAGGGCAAAACCGATGCTGGCATAGCGAAAGCGCTGCGGGTTGGCGGCGATGAAGGCCGGCAGGCGGTCATAGCGCCCTGGGTTGAGCGGATCGGGAAATTGATACCCTTCGAGAGAACGCTCTTTGAGCAGAAAATCATCCACAACCCCGATATTCTCATCAATCGTGCGATTCCAAACCACGCCCCACTCATCGCGGAAGAAGCCCGGCTGCCCAGGCAGCGGGACGTCCAGCGGACGGGCGCGATATTTTGCCAGATGGTTGCCGATCAAATCATCCAGGGCGGTGGACTGGAAGTGCACTTCCAACTTGCGGCGCGCCGGCTCAGTGTAGGTAATCTGGTACGGCGTCCGGTCGGGCTGCTGGTGACGAAAGGCGGTCAGGACGCGCTGGCGAGGAGTATCCATACTCACCTCTACAAGTTTTCGTATTCCGTGCGTAAAATCACCTCGGCCTGCATTTCGGGCGAGAGGCGCGTAAAGTAATCTGAATATCCGCCAATGCGGACGATCAGGTCGCGATAGTTTTCCGGCTGCTGCTGCGCCTGGCGCAAAATATCGTGATCGAGGACATTGACCTGGGTCTCGAAACCGCCGCGGCGCAAAAAGGTGATGATCAGGCTGGCCAATTTCTGGCGCGCTTCGGGGTTGGTGAACACGGCGCGGTTAAAGCGCATATTGAACGCCGCCCCGCCGATCAGCGGCGTGGCGTTCCAACTGGTCACAGAGAGCACCGCCGCGGTTGGGCCATGCCGTTCGCGCCCCTGGGCCGCGCCGCAGCCATCGGCAAACGGAAAACCCGCCACGCGCCCATCAGGCGTCGCGCCGCATTCGCGCCCAAGCGCTCGTGCATGATCCAGCAGAAAGCGCCCGGCACAAAGGGGCTCTCGTCCGGCTCAATCGGGTGGCGGGCGCACTCGGCGGCGACAAAGTCCACCACATTTTGCATCAGGCTGTCTACCAGCGTGCAGTCATTGCCATACTTGGGGTGAATGTGCAAAAAGCGCTGGCGCTCTTTCTCATAACCGGCGAAGTTGGCGTTGAGCATGCGCAGCAGGGCGGCGAAATCCAGGCGTTGGCTGCGATAAATCTCTTCGCGGATCACGTGCAGCGAATCGACCAGGTTGGCCAGGCCGACAAAAGAACACTCCACCCAGTTATAACGCGCCCCGCCATCGTCAATGTCGCGCCCACGCTCAATGCAATCGCGGGTGAAGACGCTCTGCAGCGGCTTGCCGCCGTACTGCTGGCGCGTGCGCCGGTCGGCGTTGTTGGCCTCGACCGCGGCGGCGATATGCTGCGCCAGGCGCTCCTGGTAAGCAGCCACAAAGGCCTCAAACGAAGCGGCCGGGGACGCCGCGACAAACTGCGCCTGGATCTCATCCAACAAAATCTGGCAGGTGGAAAAATAGGGCGAGGCCACCCAGACATTGCTGGAACCGCAAGGGGTGATCTCGACGCAAGTGGAATTGATGTAATTGCAGGCTTCCTCCGGCGGCGCGCCGTACAGGCGCAGGCCGCGCTGAATGACCTCGTCGCCGAAGAAGGCCGGCTGCTTATAGCCCTGGGCGATCAAATCCACCGCCAGGTTTGTGAGCGCCTCGGGCGTGTTGGCGTGCCAGCAAACGCCCACGGTGGGGTAGATAAAATTCGTGCGCGGCAGCGCCTCCAGGCAGAGCATGGAAAGCTCATTGGTCGCATCGCGCCCCTCTGCATCGCGCCCGCCGACCATGATCGAGATCGCCAGGCCATCGGGGATTGACTCGTTGAGCAGCAGATAGAGCGATTCGATCAAGAGCCGCGCGTCCTCACGCGTCAAGCGGCCGGCGGCCAGGTCTGCCTGGTAATAAGGCCACAGCGTGCGATCCAGGCGGCCAGGGTTGACCAGCCCCACCTGGTCGCCCCACTGCACCCCTTGCACCGCCAACCAGAGCAGTTGCAGCGCCTGGCGGAAGGTCTGCGGCGGCTGATGCGCCACCCAACGGCAGATCTGCGCCATCTCATCCAATTCCAACCGCCGGGCGGGAGAAGCTTGCGCCATCGCCTCCCAGGCGGTCTGCGCCGCATTTTCGGCAAGCAATGACAGTCCCTGGAGGGCATAGACGAACGAGGCGTAGACCTCCGCCCGTTTGGCCGTCTCCGCGGCGTCATCGTAAACGCGCGCGCCGTATGCGCGCAGCCGCTCGATCAAGCCATCAATACCCAGTTCAAACAGGCGGCTCAGGTCTAGCTCGCAGTGACCGGTCTGGCCGGGGGTGTAGACATGGGGATAGTGTTCACGCAAAAACTCAGCCGCCGCCTGGCGCTCGGCCTGCCATTCGGGGCGGTCAGGCGCGACCCGCCCCAAGAGCAGTTCCAGGTCGTCTACTTCTAACGGCAGCGCCGCCAGGCGCTCGCGCGCCAGCAGGCCGCGCCGCGCCGGCCATGAAGCAGGCTGCCCGGCAGCGGAGAGCGCCGCCTCAGCCTTTTTCAAAGCCTGCGCCGTCAGGCGCGGGTCTTCCGGCCAGCCGATCTTCGCCGTCTGCTTGCGATCCAGGCAGCGGGCGCGCAGCGTCGCCACGCGATCTGCGGCGCAGATCGCGGCAGCAGAAACTGCTGCGGCAGAGAATTGTTCAACCAAACCAGGCGCAGTATCCATCTTAAGCCTCCTCAAGCCATTGTTCCAAATAAGTGATTAAATCGGTGGTCATTTGCGCTCCCAACCCAGGGTTGGCGTGCTGGCGAGGGTCTATCCCCACCAGGCCATAACAGGGATGACCTTTCCACTCCGCGCCCATCCAGTTTACCACCTGGGTGGGATCGCTCGCCGCCGCGCCCTCCGGCAAACGCAGCGCCGCCGCGTCTACTGTATCGGGGTGCAGATAGAGCATGAACGAGGTCTCATACAAAGCCGCATGATCGCCCTTGCCAGCGGGAATTTGATTCTCAACCAGCGCCAGCACCTTCATTGGTTGGGTGGAACGCTGCCCACCCTCGCCGGCCAGGTAGTTCTGGATGGCGGCGTCCAGGTATTGGCTGCGGTTCGGATAATGGCCAGAGAGCAAAATAGCCTGGCGGTAGCCATCTTTTTCAAAACCAAAGAGAAGCTGCGTGACCAGGCGCGTCATCGGCTCCGCCTCGACCATAAACGTATGCGGCCAATCCAGGTGCCCGCCGCCTGACCCCCAAAAGACCGGCGGGTAAACGACTCCGCCGGCCTGCAATGCCAGGCCCACCAACTGCTCGTGGGCTTTGAGCGCATCCAGCCCAACCGGGTTGTGGTAGCCATGCCATTCCAGCGAGCCAAAGGGGACGTAGATCGCCGCGCGGCCCTGTTTGGCTTCATCCACCTGGGCCGGCCGCATGCGTTCGATCCGGACTTCGCGCCCGGCGCCGGATGGAGAAATTTGTCCAGAAAAAACGCCCATAGTATCTCCTGCAAACTCAGTTCTGCGGAATAAAAATCTGGTTGCGCACAGCAAATTGATCCACCGCAAAGATGCCATCAAACAGAATCGGCACCGGCTCGCCGGTGAGACCGTTGACGGTGGCGTGAACATGAACATGCGGGATCGAAGGATTGCCCGAAGCGCCTACCATCCCCAACTGGGTGGAAAAGCGAACCTGGTCGCCCTCTTTGACATTGAAGCTTTCATTTTTAAATCCTCCAATGGTGACATAGAACTTATTGCACTGCAAGACCAAATAATTGCCAAGTTCAGTCTCGCCTGGCGCGGGCGGTAGGGCCTCCGGGTAGCCATCTACGATCTTCACCACCGCACCGGGGCAGGGCGCATAAATCTGATCCATGTACCCCTGGTAGCTCTGGCGGCTGCCGCGGATCAAGCTCGTCATCATGGTGCCGCTCGTGTTGAATTCAACGAAATCCACCGCGTAGGCCTCCTGCTCATCAGGAGGGTTTTCCGTCCAGGGCAAAGCGTTCCAGTGATCGTTCATCCCCCAGCCCTGGCGGGCGTTGCCGCCGTTGACCACCACATACGCCCCAATGCGCACCGGCGTCAGCAGCAAAACCTTTTCACCGGAGGGGCTGTCCTGGCGGTAAGAAAGCAGCACGCGCACATTGAAATAGACCAGCGCAGCCAGAACCAACCCGCCTCCAATCAACCACACGCGGGTCAGCGGGTGTTGATCCGGCCACAGCGGCGCCCGAGGCCGGCCCACAATCGGGTTGGGTTCGAGACGGCGGCGCCAGTACAGAAGCAGGGCAAACGGGAGAGCAATTGGCAGCAAACGCAGGTAATAGTTGGGAAAAAGCCAGTTGAGCGTCAGGAACCAGAACAACTGGTAAAGAGCATAGTCAATCCAGATTAAAGCCGCAACGGCGGTCTGTTTCGGCCAACGCAGCCAGAAAAAGACGGTAAAGATCAAGGTAGAGACGAACCAGATATTAAACGGAACGGTACTTGCCCAGGGCATTGAAATCTCCTTATGTAGGGTAAAGTTGAGCAGGGCTTTAAACCTGGCAGGATACTCCGCAGTCATTCAACCAGACGCGCATTGCGCCGGGCTGACGGTTATCCCAGGCGTAATAGGGAACGGCGATGATTTGGATCGGGCTGAATCGCGGCGGATTGGAACGGTACAAGCTCTGGCGCCAATCGGATGGGTCGGCAGCCAGCGCCTCGCCGGAGAGGATCACGACCCCATCGAGAAGATCGGCGTCGAAGCGCGCCGTGAAGGCTGCCTCGCGGGGCAAGTAGATCTGCTCCAGCGGCGCGGAGTTGTCCACAGCTTCCAGACAGTATACCACCGGCCCGCGCTGAAGCGCCGCCAGGCCGGCGTCCTGGCGCACATTGGGATTGGCGTAAATGCGTTCGACGGGCATCTTCAGTTCCAGCCGGACGACATCGCTCGCCGTCCAACTGCGCCGGATGACCAGGTAGCCGTTTTCGAGCGGCGCTTTGCAGAGGCTGTCGTTGATCTCAAGGTGAAAATGCTGACACCAACCGGGAAGGCGCAGCCGCAGATCAAATTCGAACGGCGCGTCCAGGTCAAACATGATCTTGACCTCGCCATCCCAGGGATAGCGCGTCTCCTGCCGGATGGTCAGCGCGTGACCGCCAATGCGCGCTTCTGCAGAACCCTGCACATACAGGTGAACCGCCAGAGCCGTCTCGCTTTGCGAGTAAATGTATTCACCCAAAGAAGCCAGGATGCGCGCCAGGTTTGGCGGACAGCAAGCGCAGTCGAACCAGGCCTGGCGATGATGCAGACCAATGCTGGCCAGCGGATTCTCATAAAAGAACTTTTTGCCGTCCAGAGAGACGCCGGAGAGGATGCCATTGTACAAGGCGCGCTCGATCACATCCGCATAGCGGCTGTCGCAGTCCAATTGCAGCATGCGTTGGTTCCAAAACGCCAGGCCGATGGCGGCGCAGGTCTCGGCGTAGGCGGTCTCATTCGGCAGATCGTAAGGATAGGTAAAGCCTTCGTTGTGGCGCGAGGGGCCAATTCCACCGGTCAGATACAACTTGCGCAGGCAGACATCTTGCCAAAGCGCGTCCAACGCCGGGCGCAAGGATGGGTCGGCGGGCAGCAAATCGGCCAGCGCCGAATAGAGATACATGGCGCGCACGGCGTGGCCGGTCACTTCGCGCTGCTCGCGCACAGGGATGTGCGCCTGCATATACGAATAATTGCGCGCCCAGAATTTCTCCGGTGCGTCGCCGCGCGCCAGGGCCTCGGCGGTGTAGTAATAAGGCTGGCGGCCGCGCTCATCCACAAAATAGCGCGCCAGCGCCAGGTATTTTTCTTCGCCGGTGACGCGCGCCAGTTTGACCAGCGCCAGCTCAATCTCCTCGTGACCGCAATAGCCGCGCTTCTGGCCCTCTCCGACGCCAAAAACGACGGCAATATAGTCCGCGTAGCGGCAAAGCACGTCCAGCAAAGAACGCTTGCCGGTGGCTTGAAAATGCGCCGCCGCCGCCTCGATCAGATGGCCGGCGCAGTACAGTTCGTGCCAGTCGCGCAAATTGCTCCAGCGCTTTTCCGGTTCGACTACTGTGAAATGGACATTGAGGTAGCCATCCGGCTGCTGGGCCGAGGCAATCAGGGCGATCACCTCGTCCAGCAGCGCGTCAAGCTGCGGGTCGGGGTGGGTGGACAGCGAGTATGATGCGGCTTCAATCCACTTGGCGACATCTGAATCCCAAAAAATGTGCGGCGGATTCGGCTGACCGGGCTTCCAATCCAGGCGAAAGGCGTCAATCCGCCCGGTGATCTTGCACTGCTCGTATTCGATCGGCAGGGTATTTTCGCGGTTGACGCGCAGCTTCGGCGCCCAAAACGCATCGGAAATGGTGACAGAGGAAAAAGGAATGGGAGTGTACATAAAAAAGTACGAAAGAGGGAGTCAAAACCCTAAAGGTCTAAGAAGACCTTTAGGGTTTTGAGGGTAGATTCTTAAAATACGACTTCAATCATCTGGTGGCCAACAATCTGCGGGACGGTCAGTTCGAGACGGCCGGCCGCGCAGGTGAAGGGAATGGGCTGCCCCTGGGGGACGAGGTTAACGGCGCGCACTTCTTTGTCGATCCGCAGCGAAAGGGGGATTTGATACAGCGGGATGACATCTTCGATAATGTCGAAGGCCTGCCCGCGCCGCTCCGGGATGTAATGCAGCAAGTGAACGATATGGCGGTTGTGCGCCGGCTGGGCGTTGACGGTGACTTGCAGGGTGCTGGGCCCGCCGCGCCGCAGAAGAGGCGAGGGGAGCAGGATTTCCAGGGCGTTGCGCAGCAGCTTTTTACACCACAGCGGAGCGTTTTCATGATATTGGGTAAAGAGAGGGTGGGCAAAATAAATGACGCAGTGATCTTTCCCGCCGCGGCGTTCTGCGCTATCCCCATGCTGCAAGACGCCCGGATAGCCAACCACCCCACTGGAAGGCGTGTGGCGGTGTGAGCAAAAATGTTGGTAAGTGCGGTTGAAGTAGGGCTGCGTGACCTCAGCCAGGCCAGGCTGCCAGGAAGCGCCTCAACCTTTAACCCTTTCTGATACATGACATGCTCTGCCGCCGGCAAGCCCTGGCCGAGGGCTGCCGAGGGGACCAGAAAATCGGGGCTGTAAGGCGCTTCGCCCAGGCTGCGCACGCCAAATTCGGGCAGGGCGAACTGTTCCGTGGCCGGGTCAAGGCCAGAGCGGTAGCTCAACAAGAGATGACCGCCATGCGCCAGGTATGTCTTGAGCTTGCCGGCCAGGTCGCCCTCAACGGGGATGACATCCGGCAGGATCAGCAGCTTGTAACGCTCAAAATCGCTGAAGGAATCCAGCACATCGAACTGGAAGCCGCATTCAGTCAACATGCGCACCGCCCCAATCAAGGCCGGCGGCAGATCGCTCAGGCTGCCGCCATGAAACTCTTCGGGAGTCAAGACGCCGATGTCGGTGAGAGGCAGCGCATCCACGCACCAGGGTTCTTTGGCCTCCACCTCGGCGTAGACGGAACCGATCAGATCATAAGTTGGCTGCGAAATCGCGCCGGAGGGGTGCAGTTGATCGCCCACGCAGCATTTGGCGGCCAGGGCCAACATATTGAAGACTTCATATTGCAGCGCGGCCGGGTTTTTATAAGAATGGAAATCGCCCCAGGCGGTGTGGAATTTGCCGGTCATGCCAATGCACTCCAGGCCCAGGCTGCGCGCATATCGCATCGTCAGCGGGAAGTGAATGTAGCCCCATCCGCCGCTGGGCAGAGACTCTAGCTCAAAATGGGTATACGCATCCGCAACGGCGCGGTGGCGCGGCCCGATATGCCCGGCGTTATAGAAGATAAGGCAGTCGGGGTTAAACTGGCGCACAAAGGCCGTCAGATCGCGCTTGAAGGCGTTGATCGAACGCAGCGCAAAGGCGCGCCGGTGGGCCGCGTCGGAGGGTTCAAGGCCCTGCTCGATCATCTGCTTGCGACAGTGCTGGCAGATACACTCCACCGGCTGGACAATGTCGAACCACAAGCCATCCACCGGCAGAGTCTCTAGCACCTCCTGGGTATGCGCCTTGATGAAATCACGATAGGGAGAATTGACGCACAGGTAACGGTAGAAACCCGCCTCAAGCGGGCCATTAAACGAAATAGGCTTGCCGTCTGCGCCCAGGGTGAGCCATTCGGGATGGGTGTTGGCGGAGTGATGATCCCACTGGATCGTAATATAGATCGGGGCGCGGATGCCGCGCGCATGGCAGGCTTCGATCTGCTCTTTGAGCAAGTTTTTCTTCGCCAGGTGAGGATGGACGCGGTCAGGGAAACGCTGCGAGTCATAATACATCCAACCATGATGGCAGCGGGCGAAGAGGTTGATCGAATTAACATGCGCCCCGGCGAGGGTCTCGGCAAAGACCTGGGGGTCAAAGTCGGCGGCAATAGACGGTATGTCTTCCGAGGTGTGGAAATCGAGATGAACCTGGCGAAAAGGAAGCGAAGGATTCATGGAAAAACTCTCTTTTAAATTTTGTTCCTAAGTGTAACCAGGGATGACAGGCAGCGAGCGCGGCGGGTCTTGAAAGAGTAGGCCGGCATCCGGGTCTTGTGGAAATTGAGGCGGCGGGAAAACGCGCCAGCCATGCGCGTCATCGTCCAGCGGCGCGGTATAACCATCCTGGCGCAGACGATGGATCAGCGCGGTGCGCATCATCTCTGTGTGAATGGCGGCGGTCGGAGTCTCGGCGCGATTGCGCGTTTCCTCGGCATCGATCAGGCGATCGAAAAGAAATTGGCGATTCTCAGAGGCGGAATAGATATACTTCCAGCGCGAGCTCAGCGCCATATAATTGGCCGTGTTCAAGCAACTGGCGTCGCCGTAGATGTAGCTGCCAAAGACCATCTCACGCTGGGCAGGGTTGCGCGCCACATCGGCCAGGTCTATCCCATCCACCGAGGCGGGGATCGGCGTCCCCGCCGCAGCCAGAAAAGTGGGGAAAATGTCAATCAATGAAACCGGCGCATCGATCCGCTGCGCGGCGGCAAAACGCGGCGGGTAACGCGCCACCAGCGGGATATTGGCGGCAGACTTAAGGAAAGAACGCTTGCCAAAACAATGGTAATCGCCCAAAAACTCCCCGTGGTCGGAACTCCACAAGATGAGGGTGTTCTCAAGCTGGCCGGTGGCTTCGAGGGCGCGCAGGATGCGCCCGACGTTATAGTCAACAAAAGAGATGGTGGCGTAATAATAGGCCTTGATCATCTGGTTCAAACGGTCATCAATCCCGGCGTCGCGGAATTTGTAGCGGTTCTGGCAGCGATTGATATACGTGTGCAAGTTTTCATAGTCCGGCGGGCGCTTGGGCAGCGGCATATCCGGGCCGCGATACAGCTTGTTCCAGGGGACGGGCGGCGCAAAGGGCGGATGGGGGTCTATGAAGCTGGCC
>CAIQJJ010000553.1 GCA_903872065.1 uncultured Anaerolineales bacterium
CTTGACCGTGTGACGGTCGGTCTGGCGCAGCAAGCGCAGGGCGCGAAAATAGCGCACGCGCGTGGCGATCAGCTCATCCGGCTCGTTTTCAATTACCTGCATGGTGGGGTCAAGATAATGGTTGGTGTGGACGATGTAGCCCTCGTGCCCATAGAGGATGGCAAAGCGCTTGGCGGAGACTTCGACGCTGTATAATTCACCGCTCTCATGCGCCAGCAGATGATTATAACCAGCGGCGCGATGGGGAATCAGCATCTCGCGGATGGCTTGATCGGGTGTGCGAGCTGCCAGGACGGCGCGCGAGAGAATGACGCGCGGGATGCCAATGCGCGGGTCGTTGGGATAAACCGAGTCGCAGCACTGGCAGATTCCAAAGGCGTTGAAGCCGATATTGGGCAGCAGGCCGCCGTAAGTCATTGCCAGAAAGGGAGGTTCATCATCGGGGGTGGCATGGATCACGCACACATCCGGCTCATCGTCGGGCAGCCAGTCTTCATTGTGAGCCACCAGGACATGCCCATCCGCCGTGCGTTCGTCATTGACGGCAAAACTGGTGCATTTGGTCAAGTGCAAGGCGTCCATCGTCACGGCTTCCATCGCCGTCAAGACAGACAGGTCTTCAAAAGACACCCCCGCCCCCTCGGCGACGCCGAGCATTTCCTCGACATACTGGGGATAGCGCTCCTGGGCAAAAGGGATGTATTTGCGCGCCTGAATCTGCGCGCCATCCCAGTCCAGTTCCAAGACCGAGTAAGTGCCTTCAATCAAAGCGCGGACGTTGGCAATGCTGTGATGCACCTGGGCGGCAATCGCCTCGCCCATCTGGCGTCCCATCTGGCGGTGAGAGCCTTTGATGCGAATAAACGGCGGCGGATTTGGGTGCGGGGGGGTTTTCGGGATATTCATAGAAGTTTACCTCTGGCTTAAGTCTACCATGACACACTTGCGTTCAGAAAGATTTTGTCAGATAATTCAAGGCAGCGGTATCCTGCAAAATCTTGTTCACCAACTGAGGAAAACGATGCAAAAAAACTCCAGCGAATCTCACTCTCATTTGCTGCCGGCGGCTGACCGGCTGTCTAAACTGCCTTACTGGCTGCTGGCCGCGCTGGTCCTGGCGGCGCTGATCTTGTGGGGGATCGTCAACGATCAAGATTATCGCGTGATTTTCAACGCCGTCCGCAAAGGGCTTGGAACGACGATCTATGTCTCGATCATCGCCTATACCCTGGCAATGCTGTTAGGGCTGCTGCTGAGCCTGCTGCGCATTTACCGCAACCGCCTCACCCAGGAAGTAGCGTCATTTTATACCGAGATTCTGCGCGGCGTACCCATGCTGGTGCTGCTCTATTACATCTCGTTTGTCGGCGCGCCGGCCCTGGTCAACGCCCTCAACTGGCTGGGAGCACCGCTGATCAACGCCGGCTGGGTCAACAAGTTGGACATCCGCCAGGTAGATTTCACGGCGCGGGCCATCCTGGCGCTGACCCTGGGCTACAGCGCATTCATTGGGGAAATTTTCCGCTCCGGCATTCTCTCCATTGAGAAAGATCAAAGCGAGGCAGGGCAGGTGGAAGGGGCAACCTACTGGCAGATCATGCGCTTCATCATCCTGCCGCAAGCGGTGCGCAATGTGCTGCCAGCATTGGGCAATGAGTTTATCGCCATTCTCAAAGACTCGGCGCTGGTTTCAGCGCTCGGCGTGCAAGACATCACCCAATTGGGCAAGGTCTATTCCGCTTCAACGTTCAAGTTCTTCGAGACCTATAATATTGTGGCTTTTCTATACCTGGTGATGACCATGGGTCTGGCGGCGTTGATCCGTTTTATTGAACAGCGAATACGCTGAGAATTCTGTAGTTTTTGCCCCTTGCACAGAACAAGATTTTCTTGTATGCTATCGGTACTTTTATCTAAGTCTGTGGAAAATGTCCGTCCACAAGTTTTATAACCATCGTGAGGTGAGGCATGAACATTGTCAAACAAATTTTGGCGAGTAAGGGCAATCAGATCTGGACGATCGGGCCAGCAGCCACCGTGCTTGACGCGTTAAAGCTGATGGCGGAGAAAAAGATCGGGGCGTTGGTTGTGGTCGAAAATGAGCAAGTGGTCGGAATTATGTCCGAACGCGACTATGCCCGCAAGGTGGTTTTGGAAGGCAAATCATCCAAAGATACCCCGGTGTGCGAGATCATGACTGAACGGGTGATCGGCGTCAACCCTGACACAACCGTCCAGGCGTGCATGGCGTTGATGACCGAAATGCACATCCGCCACCTGCCGGTGATGGAGAACAACCGCCTGGTTGGGGTGATTTCCATCGGCGATGTGGTCAAATCCATCATGGCTGAACAGGAATACCTGATCGATCACCTGGAGAATTACATCCTGGGCAGGTAAGACGTTTAACTGCCTTGAATTAAACAGCCCTTTGGCGCTCTTTTGGCTCACCAAGAAAGAGTTTTCATGAGACGCGTCTTCTGGTGGAGTTTCAGCCTTTTGTTCTTGTCGGGATGCAGCCGCCTGGCCTCCATCCCTTATGATCCCCCGCAGACCCCGGCAGGCTGGCTCACCATGCAGCCCTTCATGCTGATCAAGATCGGCGGCAGTGAGATCCACTGGATGCAGCCCAGTTCGACGTTATTTGTCTATTTGCTTGGGTTGACGGCGGTGGGAAGCGGGCTGTATTTCTGGCGGCAGCGCGACAAGCAGCAGACGCGCCGGTGGTGGAGCATCGCGCTGATCCTGTGGGGCTTAGGGGCGTTGGCAGCCGGAACCAGCTACCAGGCGTTCAGTTATGAAATTAAGTGCGCCGGGCAAAGTTTTTGTTCGTGGACCAGTTGGTGGGAAATCGCCTATCTGATCCTCTCGGCGGGCAGTGTAGACGCCATGCTGGCAGCGGTCGCTTTTTCAAGCAGCGCGGGGAAATGGCGCAAAGCGCTGATGGTCTATGCACTGCTGAACATCACTCTCTATGCCGGCGTCGTGCTGATCGGCGCGTTGGCGCTGATTCCTTTCTTGATCTCCTTTGAACTGCTGTTGATTGCGGCCGCGCCGAACATTTTGCTCTGCCTGGCTTTGAACATAGGGCGCTACCGGCAGACCGGGGGCAAACTGGAACTGGCGCTAGGAGCAGCATGGATCTGGTTGGGC
Organism: uncultured Anaerolineales bacterium; assembly: GCA_903872065.1. GTDB lineage: Bacteria > Chloroflexota > Anaerolineae > Anaerolineales > UBA4823 > CAIQJJ01. Next base: position 3,154 of record CAIQJJ010000553.1, read on the forward strand.
CTCGTCCTGGGCGGGTATTTTCTTTACCTGGCCTCAGGTCTCACCCACCAATTGTGGGCGCGCGGGATATGGTTTTCTGAGAACGATGTGCTGCACCTGGGCTTGATCAGTTGGATGATCTATCTTGTGGTCTATGTCGCCCGGCGGGCGGAAGACGCGCCCGCCTGAGCAAAAAGAGAACTTCACAAATGAAAACGACCTGCGCCGCTTTGGCGGGCAGGTCGTTTTTTACATCTTGAAGAACAGATTTACTTGAGCTTGAAATAAGCGACCAGTGCAGAGCCATCCAGCGTGGTCATCGTCACGCGGGAGCACTTACTGAATGTATCTACTTAACGTTTGGTAACGTATACTCCAGACCTTACAAAAATGCAAGGTCTGGTAAGATTAACTTGCAAGATTAATAAGATCAAGATGAGCTTTTCATAAAACAACCATCGCGCCGCAGCAATCCAAAATAACCTTGCAGCATCCGAGCGAAAACGTTGGGGAAGCAGAAAAGAAGAAGAGATGCGCGGCGCAGGCGCAATCGGAGGCGCCAAAGCGGGGCAGTGGAAGCTGCGCGCCGGGCTGGGCGGCGACGCTTTGCGCCCAGAGATGTTCCAGGCGCGCCGGCGACGGCTCAAACCAGATGGCCGCCAATTCCGTCGCACGGCGCAGATAGTCAATATGCCAGTGCGGGCGGGAGGCAAGGCGGAGGTGATGATTGATCCGCCCGCGCAGCCCGCCCGGCCCTAAGGCGCTGCCAACGTAAATGTACCAGCCGGGCAGGATATGCAGCGTTCCACAGGCGCCGACCTCGATCAATTGCTCGTGCGCGGCGTGGAGCAGCAGGGCATAGCTGCCTGGCAAGGCGGGAATCAACTCAATGGAGGGGGAAGATGGTCTGAATGCCGACACTCTTCTGCGCCAGTTCTTCCTTCTCTTGCTCAGAGAGCGGAGTAAAGCGATCGGCGGCGTCGCACGCCCACCAGAGCAGTTCTTTATGGCCGGGGCTGGTCGCGGCGGTCACCGGCAGGGAAAGCGTAAAGCGCAGGGATTTCTCGGCCTCTTCATAAGTTTCCGCCGGCGAATACCAGGTCTTGCTCCAGCGGTGTTCCTCGCCCTCTCGCCAACTGCGCCCGGCCAGGGATTTCAAGGCCAGGACGCCCATCCCCTGCTCTTGCGCCTTAGCCATCACCTGTGGGCCAAATTTGTTGCCATACCACATGACCCAGTTGAAGGGGAACAGAATCGTATCAAAGGAGAACGCCTCCATCAAGGCCAAGGCGGCGAATTCGGAATGGGCAGAAAAACCCAGAAAGCGCACCAGGCCCTGCTGGCGCGCCTTTACGAAAGTCTCTAAAGCGCCGCCCGGCCCGAAAATCTGCTGGACATCCTCTGGCGTAGTGACGGCGTGAAGCTGATATAAATCGAAATGATCCGTGCGCATGCGTTTCAGCGAGGCGTGCAGCTCTTCTTCCGCCCCAACCGCGTCGCGCTTGCCGGTTTTGCAGGCCAAGAAGACCTGCGAACGGTAGGGTTCCAGCGCCGGCCCCAGGCGTTCCTCGGCGTTGCCATAACTCGGCGCGACATCAAAGTAGTTCAAGCCGCGCTCTTCAACTGCCGCAGCCACAAAACGCTGTGCATCTTCAGGGGTTTCGTCCATGACGACGATGCCGCCAAAGCCCACCACAGTAATCAATTCACCAGTTTTACCAAGCATCCGTTTGATCATAGGGATCTCCTTTATCGAAATGAACCTGTAATTTTGGGCTAAAGTTTAACACAATTTCGCCCTACAAATGAGGATAACATGCTATAATCGGCAAAATTGATTATGGAAAATTCTATGGATATCTGCCTGCCTTTCTTCCTCTGCAACGATAATGATAATAATGCTTGCCGTCGGGTGAGAGGATGAGCGCTGCCAGGCAGCATAAAGCAGCTTCAACCCTATCGCCCGACGCAAATTGCGAAGGGCGATTTTTTATTTGATTTAGGAGGCCAGAATGTATAAAACCCACAACTGCGGAGAACTTCGCTCTGCCCACATCGGCCAGACTGTTACCCTGGCCGGATGGGTGCACCGCCGCCGCGACCACGGCGGGCTGATCTTCATTGACTTACGCGACCGCTACGGTGTCACCCAGGTGGTTGCCAACCCCGAAATCAACGCCACGGTGCATGACGCCCTGGCCGAAGCGCGCAGCGAATGGGTGCTTCAGGTGCAAGGAGTGGTCGGCAACCGGCCCGAGGGAATGCACAATCCGAACCTGCCCACCGGCGATATCGAACTGGCGGCGCAGGAAGTGGTTGTGCTGAACCCGGCCAAAAATCCGCCCTTCGCCATCAATAAAGAAGATGAACTGATTGACGAAAACCTGCGTCTTAAGTACCGCTACCTCGATCTGCGGCGCGAACGCATGAAGCGCAACCTTGTGCTGCGCCATCAGGTGGTGAAGTTTATGCGCGACTACCTGGATCAGGCCGGCTTCGTTGAAGTTGAGACGCCGATCCTGTTCAAGACGACTCCCGAAGGGGCGCGCGACTATCTGGTGCCGTCGCGTGTTTACCCGGGTGAGTTCTACGCCCTGCCGCAATCGCCGCAGCAGCTTAAGCAACTGCTGATGGTGGCTGGCGTCGAGCGCTATTTTCAGATCGCGCGCTGCTTTCGCGATGAAGACCTGCGCGGCGACCGGCAGCCCGAATTTACGCAGCTTGACCTGGAAATGTCCTATATCCACCGCGATGACATCCTGGCGATGGTGGAAGGGTTGTACACCGCGATGGTCAAGGCGATTGTCCCACACAAGCGCCTGTTGAGCTCGCCCTGGCCCAAATTCTCTCACACCGAGGTGATGGATCGCTACGGGATTGATAAACCCGATCTGCGCTTTGGCATGGAACTGTACAATGTGGGCGCGATCTTCGCCCAGAGCGAATTTAAGGTGTTCCGCGGCGCACTGGACAGCGGCGGGGTCGTCAAGTGCATCGCAGCGCCGGGCTGCGCCGAATACAGCCGCAAAGAACAGGATGAACTGGTCGAATTTGCCAAGACGCAAGGCGTCAAGGGCCTGGCGACGCTGGGCCTGGGCGCGGAGGGATTGAAGGGCAGTGCAGCTAAATTCATCAACGAAAGCGAAGTGGCGCAACTGCGGCAGACCACCGGCGCCAAGCCCGGCGACCTGCTGCTCTTTGTGGCCGATGCGCGCGCCGCCGCCAACAAAGCCCTGGGGGCGCTGCGCTTGTTGTTCCGCGACCGGCTAAAGCTGGCCGACAAAAATATGCTGGCCTTTGCCTGGGTAGTGGATTTCCCGATGTTTGAGTGGAATGAGGAATTCCAGAAATGGGACGCCGCTCACCACCCCTTCACCATGCCGCGCATGGAGCACCTGGGGCGTTTCGAGACCGACCCCGCCTCGATCCTTTCGGACGCTTATGACATGGTCTGCAACGGCTACGAACTGGCCTCTGGCTCCATCCGTATCCACCGCCGCGACATTCAGCATAAGGTCTTTCAACTGCTCGGCCTGACCGAGGAAGAGATCGAGCGCAAGTTCGGCCATCTCTTGGAAGCCTTTGAATACGGCGCGCCGCCGCATGGCGGCATGGCCCCCGGCGTAGATCGCACGGTGATGTTGTTCGCCGACGAGCCCAATATCCGCGAGGTCATTCCCTTCCCCAAGAACCAGGCGGCGCGGGATGTGATGGCCGATGCGCCCTCCAAACCTGATGCACGCCAATTGAAAGAACTGCATCTGAAAGTTGACTAAAACGGGACTTTGTAAAGGAGTAGATCAAATGCCCCCTGTTATCCGCGTTGAACAAATTTCCGCTTATGCCGGCCAGGAAGTGACTGTGCAAGGCTGGGTCTATAACCGCACCGATAAGGGTAAGCTGGTTTTC
>CAIQJJ010000554.1 GCA_903872065.1 uncultured Anaerolineales bacterium
CCGGCGGCCTGGGGGCGGACATCGTCATTTGCGCCAACCCTGTCGCCGCCACGCAGACCCAGGCGGTGGAGGTTGTGCGCAAGCGCGGGCGCGTCGTCCTCTTCGGCGGCCTGCCCAAGTCCAACGCCATGACCACGCTGGACGGCAACCGCATCCACTACAACGAAATCCACGTGGTGGGCGCTTTCTCGTACCATCCCGTCATGCACGAACAGGCCTTGCTCTGGCTGCAGCGCGGCCAGATCCCCGCTGCCAAAGTCATCACGCACACCCTGCCCCTCAGCCGCGTCGCAGAAGCCTTCGAAATGACCGCCAGCGGCAGCGCCCTCAAAGTCATCGTCCAAATATGACTCATCTCTTCACTGCCCACTCCTCACTTCCCACTTAGAAAGACCCCCTCATGATCGGATTACACCTCGAATTACAAGCCCGCGCTGCCGCCGGCAGCCCCGTCCAGGTCGGCCTGATCGGCGCCGGCCAGATGGGGACGGACGTAGTCGCCCAGGTCAGTATGATGGCCGGCCTGCGCGTGCCAGTCGTCGCCGATATTGACCTGCAGCGGGCCCTGGACGCCTACAAGATCGGTCGCGTGGAGGGCGAAGTGACGACGGCCAGCAGCGCTGCCGAGGCCGACGCCGCCGTCGCCGCCGGCAAGCTGGTCGCGGTCAGCGATTACCGCATCGTCACCGCCATGAAAAGCATCCATGTCATGCTCGAAGCCACCGGCGCGCCGGAGATCGGCGCCAGCGCCGCCCTGCGTTCGGCCCGCAGCGGGCAAGACCTGGCCATGATGAACGTCGAGACCGACATCACCGTTGGGCCGATCTTGCGCTGGTACGCCGAGCGCAAAGGCGTTTTGTACGCCCTGGCCGCCGGCGATGAACCGGCTGCCTGCAAAGAATTGTACGATTTTGCCGTTGCCCTGGGCTTCACCGTTGTCGCCGCCGGCAAGGGCAAAAACAACCCCCTCGACCGCCACGCCAGCCCGGCCGACCCGGCGGTGCAAAAAGAGGCTGCCCGCCGCGGTCTCAGCCCCAATATGCTGGTTGAGTTCGTGGATGGCAGCAAGACGATGATCGAGATGGCCGCTGTCGCCAACGCCACCGGCCTGGTTCCCGATGTGCGCGGCATGCACGGCCCGTCTACCGACCGCGATCACCTGCACCAGTGCTTTGCCCTCAAGTCCGATGGCGGCGTGCTGGACAAGATCGGTGTGGTAGATTACGGCATCGGGCGCGTTGCCCCCGGCGTCTTTCTGGTCGTGCGCACCGACCATCCCCGCCTGCGCCAGGCGATGATCCTGCGCGATATGGGCAGTGGGCCTTACTATACCATCTTCCGTCCCTTCCACCTGTGCAGCATCGAGGTCCCGCTCACCTGCGCCATGCTGGCCATCCGCCGCAAATCGAACATGCAGCCGCTCGACCGCCTGAGCGCCGAGGTCTTTGCCGTCGCCAAGCGCGACCTGCCGGGCGGCGAGGTCTTGGACGCCATCGGCGGGACGGCCTATTACAGCCTGGTGGATACTTATGAGACCGCCCGCGCCGAGGGCTTGCTGCCGGCCGGCCTGGCCAAGGGCGCTCGTCTGCTGCATCCCGTTCGTATGGACACCCCCCTCACTTACGCCGACGTGGAACTGCCGCCCACCACCATTTACCGCCTGCGCCAGTTGCAAGACCGCTGGAGCGCAGGCGGTGTTTCTCCCGCCGATCTCGAAGCGGCGCTTGATGGATTGGCGACCGCTTGACTGCGATGCTGAACATGAACACTCCTTTGACTTCTCCACTGCGTATCAGCCCGAATGGGCGTTATTTCGTCACCGGCGAGGGCCAGCCCTTCTTTTGGATGGGCGACACGGCCTGGCCGTTTTTCACCGTTTACCCGATGCAGACGGCGCTGGCCTACCTGGAAAAGCGCGCCTCCCAGGGCTTCAATGTGGTGCAGGGTGTGTTGGGCTGGAGCGCCGGCACCGGCTTCGAGCGGCCCGTCCCGGCCGCCAATGAGGACGGCCAGCGCGCCTGGGAGGATGACCCCGCCCACCCCAACCCCGCTTTCTTCGACCGCGTTGAGAAGCTCTTGCTCGCCGCCAAGCAGCAGGGGATTGTCCTGGCCATGCTGCCCACCTGGGGCTACTATGTCTGCGAGGCGCATGTCTTCAATGAGGACAATGCCTTTGTTTATGGCAAGTTCCTGGGCGAGCGCTTCAAGCAGCACCCCAACCTGGTTTGGGTCTCTGGCGGCGACCGCATCCCCACCGGGCGCGAGGCCGAATACCGCGCCCTGGGGCGCGGGCTGCGCGCCGGCGATGGCGGAGCGCATTTGATCACTTACCATCCCTGCGGCTGGCGGCACTCCTCGCAGTTCTGGCAAGACGAGGATTGGCTGGACTTTCACATGATCGAGACCTGGACCGCCTGGCCGAGCGTCTACGAGGCGGTGCGCAGTGACTACGGCTTGCTGCCGCCGCGCCCGGTGGTTTTGGGCGAGGGCGCTTACGAGGACGGCCCGGAGTACCCGCTGGGGCCGATTGACCCGCTCATTGTCCGCCGCCAGGCGTGGTGGGCCTGGATGGGCGGCGGCTTCATCACTTATGGGCAGAACTGCAACTGGCGCGAGGAACCGCGCTGGGCGGAGGGCTGGGATCAGCCCGGCGCCGGCCAGATGTCGCTCTTCAAGCAAATCGTCACTGCCCTCCCCTGGACGCAGATGATCCCCGACCAGGGAATGTTCGCCAGCGGGGTTTCCTCCGAGCGCACGCTCAACACCGCCATGCGCAGCCTGGACTCGACCTGCGCCTTGATCTACTTGAGCAGCCAGTGCCATGCCCTGGTCAACATAGACCGCATCCTGACGCCGCGCGTGCAGGCGACGCTGGTCAACCCCGCCACCGGCGAGAAGCGTGACGCCGGCCTCTACCCCACCGGCAA
>CAIQJJ010000555.1 GCA_903872065.1 uncultured Anaerolineales bacterium
AGCTGCCACGATGCGGAGCAAACCCACACCTGGCTGCCCTACGCGGCGCGCCATCTCGACGAACTGGCCTGCGAAAGCTGCCATATCGCCAAACTTTACGCCCCGGCGGTGCAGTCTTATGACTGGACAGTGCTGAGGGCGGATGCTCAGCCTGTCAGCGTGTGCCGCGGGGTGGATGGGAATTCCCTTGAGGACCTGGTGACGGGTTTTTATCCGGCGCTGCTGCCGCGCCAGAACGTAGACGGCAAGGCGCTGCTGGCCCCGTACAACCTGGCGACAAGCTGGTACTGGGCTGAGGGGGAGCAATCGCAAGCGATCAGCCAGGAGACTCTGAAAGCTGCCTGGTTCGACGGGGAAGCGGCGGCGGCGGAGATTGTGACCGCCCTGGACAGCAATCACAACGGCGCGCTCGAAGAGAATGAGCTGATCCTGGACACTTCCGCCAAACAGGCGGTGGTCGCCGGGCGGCTGGCGGCGCTCGGTGTGGACAATCCGCACATTGTGGGCGAGATCCAGCCCTACAGCATCAATCATGGCGTTGCTGGGGGCGAGTGGGTCATCCGCGACTGCCAGACCTGTCACAGCGACGCCTCCCGCATCACTCAGCCGGTGAAACTGGCCAATCACATCCCCGGCGGGGTGACGCCCCAATTTGTGAGCGACAGCCATACGGCGGCGAAGGGCAATCTTTACACCGAAAACGGGGCGCTGTATTACCGACCCGCTACGCAGTCCCAAAATCTGTATGTCTTCGGCCACGATCGCATCCCCTGGGTGGATGGATTTGGGGCGCTGTTCTTTGTGGGCGTGCTGGCAGGGGTGTCGCTCCACGGCGGGCTGCGTTTCGCGGCGGCCCTCAAAGCGCCTCGCCACAAGCCCGAGTTCAAGAAGGTGTATATGTATGCCGTGTATGAACGCTTCTGGCATTGGTTACAAACTTTCGCGATTGTGCTGCTGCTGTTCACTGGCCTGATCATCCACCGCCCCGACATCTTTGGCGCGTTCACCTTCCCCTATGTGGTGGTCATCCACAATGTGCTGGCGGCGCTGCTGACCATCAATGCGGCCCTGTCGCTGTTCTATCACCTGGTCAGCGGCGAAATTCGCCAGTTTATCCCCCACCCTTACGGCTTTTTTGACGAGGCCATCTTGCAGGCCAGGTACTATCTGCAGGGCATCTTCCGCCGCTCTCCGCATCCCTTTGCGAAGGTTCCAGAGAAAAAGCTGAACCCCTTGCAGCAGGTGACTTACTTTGGCATTTTGAACGTGCTGCTGCCGCTGCAGATCATCACCGGCGCCTTGATGTGGGGGGTTCAGCAGTGGCCGCAGATCGCCGGCTGGTTTGGCGGGCTGCCTTTCCTGGCCCCCTTCCACAGCCTGATCGCCTGGACATTTGGCGCTTTCATCATCGGGCATATTTACCTGACCACCACCGGCCCCGAACCGCTGACCTCGATCAAGGCGATGATGGTGGGCTGGGAAGATGTCGAAGTGCATGCACACGAAGAAACAACCGCTTGATCGGATCTTGGGAGAACTCTATGACTACCGCTGCTCCTGCAAAAGCTAAAACGACCTTTAACCTGCGCCAGCTCCTGGCGCGCCCCGAACAGCCCTACATCCACCCCTACCTGGGCGGCCTGCTGCTCGGAATTGTGCTCTTCCTGGCGTTTCTGCTCACCCGCAACGGCCTGGGCGCTTCGGGCGGGATGAACCGGATTGTGGCTGCCGCCGAAGACGTGGTCGCGCCCGGCCACATTGACCGCACGCCCTATTTGTTGAAACTGGCCGGCGGCGGCCTGAACCCGCTTGACGATTGGAGTGTCCCGGTGATCCTGGGGGCGTTCGTGGGCGGGGCGGTTTCGGGCTTGCTCAACGGCCGCTCGAAATTGGTCATCAACAAGGGCCCTAATATCTCGAACCGCACCCGCCTGATTATGGCCTTTGTGGGTGGGGTGTTGTTTGCCTACGGCGCTCGCATGGCGCGCGGCTGCACCTCGGGGCAGGCGCTTTCGGGCGGGGCCACCCTCTCGGCCGGATCGTGGGCGTTGATGATGTGCATCTTTGCCGGCGCTTATGGCCTGGCCTATTTCGTCCGCAAACTGTGGAATTGAGGTGTTTTCCGATGCAACCGATCTTTCCTCTTCCTCCTTTTCTCCAACCCCTCTCCCAAAACCCCTGGACGTACCTGGTGTTTGGCGTGATCGGTTTCTTCTTCGGCTATGTGCTGGAGCTTTCGGGCTTCGGCAGCTCGAAAAAGCTGGCGGCGCAGTTCTATTTCAAAGACCTGACGGTGCTCAAGGTGATGTTCACCGCCATTGTGACGGCGATGACGCTGCTTTTTCTGTCCTCCGCCATCGGGATCCTCGATTTCAACCTGGTCTACGTGCCTGAGACCCACCTGTGGCCGGGCATCGTCGGCGGATTGATCATGGGCGTCGGTTTTATCATCGGCGGTTTCTGCCCTGGCACCTCGCTGGTCTCGGCCTCGACCCTGAAAATTGACGGGATTGTCTTTGTGCTAGGGGCGGTGGTCGGTGTGTGGGCATTCGGTGAAACGGTCGATCCTTATTGGGAATGGTGGAACAGCAGCGGTTATTACGGCCGCCTGACGTTGATGGATGTGTTCCACCTGCCGACCGGTGTGGTGGTGCTGCTGGTGGTCTTGATGGCGCTGTTCATGTTTTGGGGCGGCGAGCAGTTGGAGCGCATTTTTGGCGGGCGCGACCTGGCGCAAGAACCCCGCCTGCGCTACGCCGGGGCAGGCGGCCTGGTGGTGTTGGCCCTGGCGGTGCTTTTGCTCGGCCAGCCCGACGCGGCGGATAAGTGGGCGCAGATTGCCCCGCAAAAAGAGGCTGCTTTGGCCGAGCGCCAGGTGCAGATCGCCCCAGGGGAACTGCTGGCCAGCATGGCCGATGACAATCTCAACATGATCCTGCTCGATGTGCGGGCGGAAGCGGACTACAACCTGTTCCACATCTACGGGGCGCGCAATGCGCCGCTGCAGGATATCCACACCTTAACGCCTGAACTGCTGCGCGAGCCGGCGGCGAACACTGTGTACGTGGTGATCGGCAACGACGAAACTGCCGCCACCGAAGCCTGGAAGAGGCTGAACGCCGAGAGTGTGTCGAATGTCTATATCCTGGAGGGCGGTGTGAATAACTGGCTCAAGACTTTCGCCGCGGAAGAGCCGGACATCACGCCAACCCCGGCCGCGGACGATCAATTGGCCTACACTTTCCAGGCCGCATTGGGCGAGCGCTACGCGGCGGCCAATCCCAATGCCCACGAGTATAAGCTGGAATACACGCCGAAGATCAAGCTCCAGCGCAAGCGCAGTCCTAGCGGCGGCGGCTGCGGGTGAGGATGGGGCGCTGGAGTCGAAGGCTTTAGCCGGTCGTTAATTCAACAACTGGCTGAGGAATACCTGGAGTCCGAAGTCCTCCGTCCTCGCTGGCGGAATATTGATCGATCCGGACTCGAGCCGTCCTCGAATAAGCGGCTCTGAGCAGCCGGACTCGAATACTCGAATTAGGAGCCTTCCCATCGCGGAGCGTTTCCGGTGGATGAGGCGCGGCGAATCGAAGACTCTTATTCGTGTATTCGTGTTTTATTCGAGGATGGCTGAACCGCCTATTCGAGGACGGCTTTGTCAGCGCAACCTTTCTTGCAAGACTTTGCCGTCCATCCCACGATACGAAAACGACCGCTGTCCAAGATTTCACCGCCGAGACCGCTGAGTTTTTTCTCTGCGCACTCAGCGGTCTCGGCGATCTCGGCGGTGTGATATTCATCTATGAG
>CAIQJJ010000556.1 GCA_903872065.1 uncultured Anaerolineales bacterium
CAGCAGCGACAATCTCATTGAAATAGCGGGCATGAACCCAATTTTGGTAGAGGTTTTCGGCGCGTTGGAATTCCCCGCCGGGAAAGAGCATCTCCAATGGGCTTTCCTTGCCAGTGATGACGCTGCTCAAATGCTCGCCGCATTCGGTCACGTATTCCATGACGAAGGGCGTATCCGCCAGGGCAGCCTGGGCTGCGGCGAGCGCCGGCTCAATGGGCGGCGGCTGCGACCAGCGTTTTGTCGCGCGGGCGTCTGCCAGCAGGTTCAGCCAGCGCTGCATCAGGGCGCGATAGGTAGGAAGGATGTTCTTGTGCTTTTCCAACAGCGAGTCGGCGGTAGGGTGTTCGCCGGCCTGGGGGAAGGCGTCCAGGGCGTTAAGGGCGTGGGCGATATAGACCGCCGCCAGGTGATTCAACGCCTCCCATTTGGCGGGAAAACGTGAGATTTCCAGTTCCAGAGGGGCTTGCTGCGCCTGTCGTTGGGCGGCAGTCCGCGCGGCTTGCCAGGAAGAAGTGGAGAGTGGGAAGTGGGGAGTAGGCAGTGGGGAGCGATAGAGATCATCGCCGCGATGCAGATCATCGCCGCGCTCAATCTCATCGCTGTGGGGTTGTGACTTGGCGGTGGTCTGTACCGCAGCGGTGATCTGTACCGCAGCGGTGGTCTGTACCGCAAATGTCGGCCACCAGTAGGAACGCCTCTCCCATGGATAGGTGGGGGCGCTGCAAACAAGCGGCGATGGGCGAGCCTCATTTCTGAACGCCGCCTCAAGCGCCTCCCATTGGATGCTGCGGTGGTCTGTACCGCATGCGCCGTTGACATAGAGCTGCGCCAGGCTTTCCAGCATTTGATCCCAATCCGCCCAGCCCTGGCGTAGGGAGGGCAGCCAGAGAGTCGCGCCGTTAATCGTCTTCGAGGGTTGACCAATGCCCTCGATCGTTCGCTGTCCAAAGCTGATCAGGGTAGGGTTGGGGCCGATTTCGAGAAAGTTTGAGTAGCCGGCCTGGACAAGCGCCTCCATGGCAGCCTGGAAGCGCACCGTCTGGCGCAGGTGGCGCTGCCAGTATTCTGGCTGCGTCAGTTCGTCGCTGACAGGGCCGCCTGTCACCGAAGAGAAGAATTCGATTTGAGGGGGGCTGAAATTCATGCCGGCGCGTCTTTGTTCCAGGGCGGGCAGCATGCTTTCGACCATGGGCGAATGGGCGGCACGAGAAATATTCAACCGGCGGGAGCGAATTTTTTGCGCTTTCAACGCTTCGATCACTTCCATCACTGCCGTTCGCCGCCCGGAGATGACAACCGTCTCCGGGCTGTTGACGGCGGCCAGGGAAACACTCGATGCGTAGCGTTCCAGCAGCGGGGCCACGCGCCCCTCCTCGGCGAAAACCGTCGCCATCTCGCCATCTTCGGGCAGAGCCTGCATCAGGCGTCCCCGCTCAGCCACCAGGCGCAAAGCATCTTCAAAGCTCAAGACGCCGGCGACCGCTGCCGCGGTGTATTCGCCCAGGCTGTGCCCGGCCACAGCGGCCGGCTCAATGCCCCACGAGCGCCACAAGCTGGCAAGCGCGTATTGCACCGCGAACATCGCCGGCTGCCCGTAGCGCATATCGTCCAGACTGGCGCTTTTCCCCTCTCCATCGCTGCGGGGGGGAAGTGGGAAGTGGGAAGTGGGAAGTGGGGTAGTCTCCCTCTCCATCGCTGTTCTTGCGATGGGGAGGGTGGGGTGGGGTGGTTCTCCCTCTCCATCGCTGTACTTTGCGATGGGGAGGGTTGGGGTGGGGTCTTCTGCCGGCGGGTAAAGCACCTCCAACAAAGAAGGCTGAAGCGCCAACTCTGGCCCCCCGCCGCCCTCCGCGCTCAAAAAGTGATTGCAGCGATCCATGATCTGGCGGAAGAGCGGCTGTGTTTCGTAAAGCTGCCGCCCCATATTCACATAGTGCGATCCGTGGCCCGTGAAGAGAAACACCACGCCTTGCCAGTTTCCTGCATTTGGAGCGCCCTTCCACCAATGATGTGTATTTTTACCCTCCTCAAAGGCGGCCAACTCCTGCCGCAACTGCTCTTCATTGGCAGCCGCCAGGGCCAGGCGGTGAGGGTAATGAGAGCGTCCACTGTTTGCCGTATGCAGCAATTGGGAGTACCAGTGTGAGTGGGAAGTGGGAAGTGGGGAGCGATGCAGATCATCGCCGTGGGAGGAAAGGGCCAGAAATGCCTGGTAGCGCCTGGCCAGTTCTCGCAAAGCGCTATCGCTCTTGGCGGAGAGCGTAATCAATCTGCGCGGAGTCTCCTGCCCCCTCTCCATCGCTGCACTTTGCGATGGGGAGGGTTGGGGTGGGGTACGCTGGGGTGGGGCAGCCAGGCGTGGCGCTTCTTCCACAATCAAATGCGCATTTGTACCGCTGAAGCCAAAGGAACTGACCGCGGCCAGGCGGCGCTCCGGGGCGTCGCTTGCTTCGGACGTAGGCGCAGGCCAATCGGTCAACTGTGTTGGCACGGCCAGCGGCAGATCATCCCAGGCGATCAGCGGGTTGGGCTGTGTGAAGTGCAAGTGGGCAGGCAGGGCGGCGTGCTGCAGGGAGAGGATCACTTTAATCAAACCTGCCAGGCCGGCTGCAGCCTCCAGGTGGCCGATATTGGTTTTGACGGAGCCGATCCACAAGCGGTGCTCTTTCTCGCTTGGCCGTTGAACTCCATACACATTGCCCAAAGCCTGCACCTCAATCGGGTCGCCGAGGGAGGTGCCGGTGCCATGCGCTTCGACATAGCTGATCTGTTCAGGCTGCACGCCGGCGTTGGCCAGGGCGGCGCGGATGACGGACTCTTGGGCAGGGCCGTTGGGGGCGGTCAAGCCGCTGCTGCGCCCGTCCTGGTTGATGGCCGAGCCGCGCACGACCGCCAGGATGCGATCCCCTTGCGCCAGCGCATCCGACAGGCGTTTCAAGACAAGCGTGGCGCAGCCCTCGCCGCGCACATAGCCATCCGCCGCCGCGTCGAAGGTTTTGCAGCGTCCATCCAAAGCCAGCATGCCGGCTTTGGAGAAGTTGATGTGAGCCTCAGGGGTCAGGATCAGGTTGACGCCGCCGACCAGGGCCAGGCTGCATTCTTTCTGGCGCAGGCTGCTGCAGGCCAGGTGGATGGCGACAAGGGATGATGAGCAGGCGGTGTCCACTGAGATCGCCGGCCCATGTACGCCCAAGAGGTAAGCGATGCGCCCGGCGGCCACGCTTAGCGCGCCGCCGGTGCTGGCATAAGTGTCGATCTGCTCGGTGTCGCGCAGCACCACACGAAAGTAATCGCTGTTGGCGATGCCGACGAAGACGCCCGTCTGGCTTCCGAGCAGTTTATCGGCAGGCTGGCCAGCGTTTTCCAATGCCTCCCAGGTGGTTTCCAACAGCAAGCGCTGCTGTGGATCCATGCTGATCGCTTCGCGCGGCGAGATGCCGAAGAATCCGGCGTCAAACCCGCTCACATCGCCTCCCACGGCGCTGTTCAGAAAGCCTCCATAGCGGGTCGTCATCTTCCCTGGGGCGCTCACGTCGGCGTCGTAAAACTCGGCCAGGTCCCAGCGGCCGGGGGGCACCTCGCTGATCGCGTCTACCCCATCACGCAGCAAACGCCAAAAGCTTTCGGCGTCTTCAACCCCGCCAGGGAATCGCAGGCCCATGCCGATGATGGCGATTGGCTGGCGCTGCACCTCGGCTAAGGTTTGCTGCGTCTCAGCCAGGGCGCGCTGAAGCTGCTCCATCGAGCGTTGAGCCTCTTCCATTTCTTCCAGCCGGCTGCGCAGTTGACGAATTTCCAGGATGGCTTGTTTGAGGGGAGATAAGGTCTGTTCCATAATCAGGGCTGCTTTTTGGGAGTGGGGCGATAAAGATCATCGCGGCGATAAATATCATCGCTTGGCGCTTCCGGCGGCGCGCTGCGCGGCCGGGATGGCTTTTGCTCTAGTTCTTGTAACAGAAGCGCTTCGGCCTCTTCTTCAGAAAGGTCGGCAAGGTCTTTGCTGTACAGGTCGCTGCTTTCCGATGCCGGGCTGTGGGAAGTGGGGAGTGGAGAGTGGGGAGTGGGAAGTGGAGAGTGGGGATCGGTAGAGACCACCGCCTGGGTGGGGTTTCCCCCCTCTCCATCGCTGCTTTGAGCGATGGGGAGGGCCGGGGTGGGGTCTCCCTCTCCATCGCTGCTTTGAGTGATGGGGAGGGCCGGGGTGGGG
>CAIQJJ010000557.1 GCA_903872065.1 uncultured Anaerolineales bacterium
ATCGAGATCGTCGAAGGGACGCTGCCCGCGCCGGCCGAATTGACCGAGGACAGCGTCATTAACGTCTTGATCAGCCTGCCTTTGGCCAACAAAATCGGTATCCAGACTGGCGAAACCTATCAGTTGTTAGCGACCAGCGAGACCGAGACCGGCAACAAAGTGACCAAGCAGCTCAAGGTGCGCATTGCCGGCGTCTGGCAGCCGAGTGACAACCAGGATCCTTTTTGGATGTTCAGCGCCTCCAATCTGATGGATGTCCTCTTGGTGCCTGAAGAGACGTTTATCAATCGCATCAGCCCCTCCCTTTACGGTGAAATCTATACCGCCGTCTGGTACATGGTGATGAATGGCTCGAAGATCAGCACCGATGATGTCACCCCGCTGCTGGGCCGCATCGGCGCCCTCAACCGGCAGGCCGCCAACCTGCTCCCCAATGTCAAGGTCAGCCGCGCCCCCACCGACTTGTTGGTTTCATTTCAGAAGTCGGTGCGCCAGTTGACCGTCCTGCTCTACGCTTTCGCCATTCCCGTCCTGGGTCTGATCCTGGCCTTTATCAGCCTGGTGGCGAACCTGACCGTCGAACGCAAGCGCAACGAGATCGCCGTCACCCGCAGCCGCGGGGCCACCGCGGTGCAGGTCTTGGGCAGCATCATCTTGGAGAGCGCCATCCTGGGCGGCATTGCGCTGTTGATCAGCCTGCCCACCTCCCTGCTGTTGACCCGTCTGATCGGCCAGACGCGCACCTTTATGGATTTCACCGCCCCCTCGAACTTGCAGCCGCAGTTGACCCGCCCGGCGATCATTTCCGGGCTGATCGCCGTGGGCGTCGCCATGCTGGCGACCTTGTCGCCGGCGATCGGCGCGGTGCGTCACACGATTGTCTCTTATAAGCAGGAACGCGCCCGCCAAAACCGCCGCCCCTTCTGGCAGCGCGCCTACCTGGATATTTTGCTCATGCTCCCCTCCGGTTATGGCGCTTATCTGCTCAGCCGCCAGGGCAGTATTTTGACCGGCAGCGATACCGATCCCCTCAGCAATCCGCTCTTGTTCCTGGTGCCGTCCCTGGCGGTTTTTGCCTTAACCCTCTTTTTGCTGCGTTTGATCCCGCCGATCATGGAGGGCATCGCCTGGATCGCCGGGCGCACCCGCTTTGTCGGTTTGCTCCTGGCGGCGCGCCAGCTTTCGCGCGCCCCGGGCTACTACAGCATCCCTCTCATCATCCTGGTCTTTACCCTCAGCCTTTCCGCATACACCGCCTCTTTGTCGCGCACCCTCGACCAACACCTGGTTGCCCGCACCTATTATAAGATCGGCGCTGACATGAAGTTTCTTGAGGTGGGCGAGTCGCCGACCCAGGCGCCTTTCCCCGTGCCGGGGCAGTCCAACAGCCTGACGCCAGAGTTTTTCTTCTTCCCCGTCACCGAATATCTCAAGATTCCCGGCGTGCAGGCCGTCACCCGCGTCGGTGAATACCCGCTCTTGATCGAGGCCAGCACCAGTGTGGTGGTGAACGGACGTTTTTATGGCATTGACCGCCTGGATTTCCCGCAGGTGGCTTACTGGCGGCGCGATTTTGCCCAGCGCAGCCTGGGCGACTTGATGAACGCCCTGGGGGCCAATCCTGAGGGGGTCCTGGTGCCGCGTTCGTTTTTGCAGCAGCGCGGCTTAAAGATTGGCGATGTTGTCCGCCTGACGGTTGCCACCGATCTCGGCCGTGTGCTGGACGAGGCGCGCATTGTAGGCAGTTTTAACTACTTCCCGACCTGGTATGAGGGCCAGGAAGATGTAGGCCCACTGTTCGTCGGCAACCTGGATTACATCTTTAACCTGGCCGGCGGCGAGTCGCCCTACCGTGTGTGGGTCAAAGCCAAGCCCAACCTCGATTACACCAAGACGGGCGATTTCGAGCTGCGCGACCTGAATTTCCGCGTCGTCACCTGGAACGCCGCCATTCCGATCATTGATGAGGAGCAGCAGCGCCCCGAACAGCAGGGTGTCTTTGGCTTCTTGTTCATCGGCTTTGTCGCCGCCGCCGTGCTGACCGTGGTTGGCTTTTTGCTCTATGCTTTGTTTTCCTACCAGCGGCGCTTTATCGAACTGGGCGTGCTGCGCGCTGGCGGTCTCTCGCGCGGGCAGATGGCCCTCTACCTGGCCTTTGAGCTGATCTTCCTCATCCTGGTCGGCGCCGGGGC
>CAIQJJ010000558.1 GCA_903872065.1 uncultured Anaerolineales bacterium
ATCAGTCCGCTGGGCGCTCAAATCGCGGTGATCCTGGTAACGCTTTGGAAGAATGTTCCTTTTGTAGCAGTGCTATTTTTAGCCGGCTTGCAAGGCGTCCCATTGGATCTGTACGAAGCCGCCAAAGTGGATGGGGCCAATGCCTGGCAGCGTTTCTGGTCTATTACCTTGCCCTTGGTGACGCCGCTGCTGGTCACAATGTCGGTCTTCTTTATTATTGGACAGTTGGGCAATCTTGACCTGGCGTTCGGCTTGACCAATGGAGGGCCCGGCACCGCTACAGCCACCTTTGCTTTGCGCATCCTTCAAGAGGGGTTGCAATTTTACAAATTTGGCTACGCTTCGGCGATTGCCGTCGTCCTGCTGATGCTGGTTGGCCTGGTTGGACTGATCGGCCTGGCCGTCGGTCGCAAAGTCGAAGTCAATATCTGAGGCAGGAGGTCAAGATGTCATCGTCCACAATGAAAGAGTCGGCTGTCAAGCAGAAATCCCCCACCGGCTTCACGCTGTTAAGCTACCGGAGCGCCAGGCGTCTGAATGCCGCGTTATATTACCTGCTGCTGTTGTTATTTACCCTGATTATCTTGATTCCATTTTATTGGATGGCCAAGGCCTCGGTTTCCACTCCAGAGCAGGTTTTAGAGATTCCCCCCATCTACTTCCCCAATCCGACCCTGGAAAATTTCCAAACCGTCTCGAAACAAGTGCCGCTGACGCTTTTTATTTCCAATTCGCTGACCTTTGCAATAGGTTCAGCGTTGGTTTCTGTGCTGGTAAGTTTCCTGGCGGCCTACGCGTTTGCGCGCATCCCGATAAAGGGCAGCGGATTGCTGCAACTGCTTCTGATCCTGTCAACGTCTATCCCGGAGATAGCCCTGATCATTCCTCTTTACCAAATTTTGATCCAGCTCAAACTGCTGGACACATTGGCCGGATTGATCCTGGTCTTGAGCAGCGCCATGTCGCCCTTCACTGTCCTGGTGTTGATTTCATTTATCAAACAGGTGCCTTATGAAATTGAAGAGGCGGCCATCATTGACGGCGCCTCGCTGCCGCAGGTTTTATGGTCAATTGTGACGCCGATCACCGCGCCGGGCCTGGTCACTGTGCTGCTGATTAACTTCATCAATGGCTGGAATGACTTGCTCCATCCATTGGCGTTTTCCGCCACCGAAAAAGCGAAAACCCTCAGTGTAGGCATTACCTATATTTACAGCTACCGCGCCCCGTGGGGATTGCCCTGGAACCTGGTCAGCACATTGGGCATGATCATGGTCATCCCGGTGATCATTTTGGTCATGTTCTCACAAAAAGCGATTGTTGCCGGGCTGACGCGCGGCGCCATCAAGTAAATAGAAGATTACCCTGCCCTGCCTGATCCTTTTCTTCCTCTCGCAGAAAGTCTTCATGAAAGGGATCACCATCACCGATTTCAAACGATGACCGACTCTGAGTTTCACCAACTACTCTTTCCCTACACCGCGCGCATCGCGGAGAGCAAGGCCTTCTTGACCCGCCTGTGGCGGCTTGAGAACGACGAGCGACCAGGGTTTATGATCGGGTACGTGGGGCCGCGGGTCAAGGGCGGCGTCTCCAGTGAAAATGTACTCTTCGTGCGCGATGGCGAGGGCACTTACCGCGACCGGCTGCTCGACCCAGAAAAATACCTTCAGACGCAGGTGCAAGTCTGCCTGAAGATGCTGGCCAACCGCGGCGACTTCGTCCCGGTCATCTCACCGATGATTGGAATTGTTGCCATTCCCTCGGCCTATGGCTGCCCGGTGCAGTGGTGGGAAGATGATCTGCCGGCGGTGCGTCCGGCCATTCACAGCCTGGATGAGATCGGCGCGCTGCAAAAGCCGCCCCTGACAGCCGGCGTGATGGGCATGGCATTGGACTACACCCGTCATTGGCTGGAGCGCACGCGCGGCGCTTTTCCAATTGGCCCGGTGGACTGCCAAAGCCCGCTCGACCTGGCGGCATTGGTGTTGGGCCACAACAACTACCTGCAAGCGCTTTATACCCACCCGGCTGAAATTAAACGCCTGCTCCAATCCTTGACGGAAACGCAGATCGAATTCATTACCGGGCAGCGCCGCCTCGTTCAACAGTACAACGCAGAATTCACCCCTTCTTATGCCTATCCCTGGCTGCCGGATGGATACGGGATCAATATCGCTCACGACGA
>CAIQJJ010000559.1 GCA_903872065.1 uncultured Anaerolineales bacterium
CCCCAGGCATTAAACCTCCACTGCACCCCCCTTACCTCCCCCATCGGCGCTCTTCCGACAGGGCATTCCCCCTCCCCCATCGGTGATTTTCCGACAGGGCGCTCCCCCTCCCCCATCGGTGATCTTCCGATGGGGGAGGGCCGGGGAGGGGGTGGGGGTACGACAAACGTCGCCCCACAGTCGCGCATCCAGGCATCATTTGAACTCATCTCCACCACGCGCACCTCAGGCGGCAGCATACGGCGCGCATTGGCGAACTGCGCCGGCGAAACGCCCACCGTCACCCGCTCAAAGCGGGCAATTGCCTGCGCCACCGCCGCGTACGCCGCCTGCGCCGGCTTCGCGCCCAGCCGCCAATTGTCCGGGCGCTCCGGCCACAACATCCAGCAGCCGGCATGCGGCTCAAATTCGCCGGGCATCCGGTAGCCATCCTGTCGAGGAGTCGTGGTAAGCAAATGGGACATAAGCAATCCTTTTCAGTTACACCCTCCCCATCGCCGCTCTTGCGATGGGGAGGCCGGGTGGGGTGGCTCGCCCTCTCCATCGCTGTTCTTGCGATGGGGAGGGTAGGGTGGGGTCAGCCTCTATTCTGCAACACACTTTCAATGATCGCCAGACCCTCGTCAAGCTGCGCCGCGCTGATGCACAGCGGCGGAACGACGAACAGGATGTTGCGGAAGATGAACGTGAACAGGCCGTTGGCGCGCAGGGCTTTGCCGACCTCAACCATATCCGCCGGCGCCTTGCTCGCCCGATCTTTGACGATCTCCAGGGCGGCGAACAGCCCGATCGAACGCACATCGCCCACGCAGGCTTGCCGCGCCTTGATCTCCGCCAGGCGCTGCGCCAGGTATTCACCCATGCGCGCCGCGTTCTCGATCAGCCCCTCTTCCTCATAGACCTGGATCGTCGCCAGGGCCGCCGCGCAGGAGAGCGGGTGCCCGCTGTAGGTCAGCCCGCACCACAGCATCTTGTCATCGAAATAGCCGGCGATCTTGTCGCTGACGATGACCGCTCCGAGCGGCACATAGCCTGAAGTGATCCCCTTGGCGGTGGTGATCATGTCCGGGACTACATTCCAGTGATCCACCGCAAACCATTTGCCTGTGCGCCCCCAGCCGCTCATCACTTCATCCGAGATGAGCAGGATGCCGTACTTGTCGCACAGCGCCCGCACCCGCGGCCAATAGTCGTCCGGCGGCACAATCAGCCCATTCGAGCCGGTTACGCCTTCCATAATGATCGCCGCGATGTAATCAGGGCCTTCATATTGGATGATGTCCTCCACGTGCTGGATGCACTCGCGGTGACAGGTCTCTTTTGTCCAGCCGAAGGGACAGCGATAGCAGTAGGGGTCGAGGAAATGCACCACGCCCGGCATGCTCGGCTCCGCCGGCAGCCGTCGGTAGTCGCCGGTCAGCGCAATCGCCCCGCTGGTCGCGCCGTGATACGAGCGGTAGCGCGCCAGGATTTTGTGGCGGCCGGTGTAAAAACGCGCCATCTTGACCGCGTTCTCGTTGGCCTCCGCCCCGCCCAGGCAGAAGAAAGTCTTCTTCAAGTTGCCCGGCGTCACCTGGGCGATCTTCTGCCCCAACCGCCCGCGCGGCTCAGTGGCCAGGGCCGGGTGGGCAAAGCACAGGCTGGCGGCCTGCTCTTGCACGGCGCGGATCACAGTCGGGTGTTGGTGGCCGATGTTCAGGTTCATCAACTGCGAGGAGAAATCCAGGTAGCGTTTGCCGTCCGCATCCCAAAAGTAGACCCCCTCGGCTTTGGTCACCGGGATGGGCGCGACGGCGTTTTGCACCGACCATGAGAAAAAGGTATATTCGCGGTTGAGGTCAACGATTTCTTGAGAAGTGAGAGAAGGGTTGGTCATAGGGGATCAGTTCCTCAGGCTAGTTCTTGCAGAAACGCCCAGACGGCTTTCATGTACACGGCATGCGCGCCAAAGCGCACATGATGCCCCACGCCGGGGACGTTAACAACGCGCACCTGGGTGTTCATGGCGGTGATGACCTGGGCGGATTCGGGCGTGATCAGGCCTCCCAGGGACGGCTCAGAACTGACCAGCAAGGTCGGGCATTGGATGGCTTGCACGACCCCCTGCCACGGCGACCACAGGCCGTTATCCACTGCCACGATATTGGGGTCAAGCTGCTTTTTGCCCTCGCACCAGCGGCGGGCGGTTAGCTCTGACCAGTTGGGATGTTCGGCGCGGCACTCAGCGAAAAGCTGCTCAAATGTTTTGACCTGCAAACTCTGCACGAACGCGCCCATCGGGTGTGGGGGTCTCTCCTCTTTCTCGGCGGCGGCTTCAACCTTTTCCGCCTGCGGTCGCGGCATGAACCAGGGCGGGTCTTCCAGCAGCAGGGCGCGCGCCAGCCTGGGGAAGTGCGCCCCCAGGTTCGAGGCGGTCATCGCGCCCATCGAATGCCCTCCCACCACCGGCGCGTCCAGGCCGAGCGCCTCGATCACCCCCGCCAGGTCAGCCGCCATATCAATCTTCTCGCCCGGCTGCACCCGCGCCGAGAGACCATGCCCGCGCGCGTCCGGCATGATCACATCGAACTGCGCCTCCAGTTCATTGGCGGCTTCTTCCCAGCACAGCCCATTGTCCGAAAATCCATGCGCCAGCACCAGCGGCGGCTTCCCCGACCCCGCCCCCGTGCGCACATAATGAATCCGATTGCCATTGATCGTCAGATCAGCTTGCATCCAATTTTCTATCATCTCAATCTCCTTACCTATTCACCTTCTTCACCGCCTCTTCCATCGCGTTCAGCGTCTCATCCACATCCGCCTCAGAATGCGCATAGCATAAGAACCACGGCTCGCGCGGATCATGATCCGGCATCACCCCACGCTCCATGAGCGCATCCATCAGACGCAGATAATACTCTTTCTCCGTGTTGCTCCACTCGCGCTGGCAGGTCACTTGTTCAACGCCCACGGCAAAGGTGAACATGGCCGGGTAGCCCTGCACCACCGCCGGGATGCCCGCCTGGGCGAAGATGGCGCGCACCCCGTCCATCAGACGTTGGCCGCGTTGGGCGATCGTCTGCAAGATTGGCTGCTTCTGCAAGGCATCCAGCGTGGCCCAGGCCGCCGCGACGCCGGGCTTATTGTTGGTGTAAGTGCCGCCCTGCGCCACACCCTGCCCGACGATGCTCATGATCTCCTTCTTGCCGCCGAAGGCCGCCGCCGGGTAGCCGTTGCCCAGCGCCTTGGCGTAGGTTGCCAGGTCGGGCTTGATCCCATAATATTCCTGCGCCCCGCCATTGGCGATGCGGAAGCCGGTTTTGACCTCATCCAGGATGAAGACGATGCCGTACTCGTCGCATTTCTGGCGGATGAACTGCAAGAATCCCGGCAGCGGCAAAATGGCGGCGCAGTTGCCCTGGCAGGGTTCGGTGATGATGGCGGCGATCTGATAGCCATAAGCCTTGAGCGTCTTGTCCAGCACGTCGAAGTCGTTGAAGGGCAGGGTGATGATCAGTTCGTTGAGCGCCTTGGGGATGCCCGACGAAGACGGCACGGCGATCGGTGAGTTTTTGTTGCCGTAGGTTTCAGCGGGGGCGTAGGTAGACCACAGGGTGTAATCGTGGAAGCCGTGATAGTTGCCCTCGAACTTCAGAATGACCTGCCGCCCGGTGTAGGCGCGCGCCACGCGGATGGCGTGCATGGTGGCTTCCGTCCCCGAACAGGCCAGGCGCGCCATTTCGACCCCTGGACACAGCGCGACGATCTTTTCGATCACTTCCACTTCCAACTCGTAGGTCATGGCGGCCAGCGTTCCCAGGTCAATCTCTTCCTTAACTTTGGCATTGACCGCTTCATCGGCATGGCCCAAAATGATCGGCCCAAAGGCCATGCGGTAGTCAATGTAACGGTTGCCGTCCGCATCCCACAGGCAGCCGCCTTTGGCCCTGGACATATACGGCGTGATGCCCTCGCCCCAATAGCGGAAATTGGAGTTGACGCCCAGCGGCATCACCCTGGCTGCTCGCTGCTGCAGCGCGTTGTTTTTCTCGAAAGGAATGTTCATGGATCAGTTTCTCCTCAAGCTTGAGTGGGCGCGCCGCTGCCTTCCACGCAGGAAGAGGCAGGGATGCGCCATTGGTAGACATCTTTTAGTACAATTGGGACAATCGAAGTGGTGGTTTTGCGCACGGCGGGAATCTTGCGCAGCACTTCGGTGACGAAGTGATAGACCTCGGCGGTGTCATGCGCATAGACTTGCACACTGATGTCCGTCTCCCCGATGGAACAGGCTATATAGCTGATGCAGTCGTAATCCAGCATCTTTTGCGCCACCTCGT
The DNA here is from genome assembly GCA_903872065.1 of uncultured Anaerolineales bacterium. Classification (GTDB taxonomy): domain Bacteria; phylum Chloroflexota; class Anaerolineae; order Anaerolineales; family UBA4823; genus CAIQJJ01. The sequence continues at coordinate 4,320 of CAIQJJ010000559.1, forward strand.
TGATCGCATCCGCTTCGACCTCCACCCACACATCTGCCACCACCGCCATCCCCAGCGACTTGGGATTGACCACCGCGCTGACCCGGATGACCCCCTCCTGCTGCAGGCGTTCAATGCGGTAGCGCACCGCCCGCTCGGAAATTTGCCCGCCGGCCTCCCCGATGCGGCGGGCGATCTCCGCGCAAGACATGCGCCCATCTTCCATCAGTAAGTTGACAATCTCGCGATCGGTTTTGTCTATTTTATACATAATTCCCGTTGTTCGTTTCCGTTTCTTACATATTTTACGTTAATTCCGTCCGAAATGTCAAATTAATATTTAACCACGAATAGCGCTAATTTTCACCAATAAGAAAACAAATTTGCGCCGGTTACGCTTAAAAACTTGGCGGCTTGGCGGTTAAATTTTCCCCGGCGTGATACGCTCTCGAATTTGATTATCTATTTTTACGCATTGTGATATATTTTACTTATGAACGACACTTTACCCCCCTTATTAGCCGTTGGCCGCACCGCCGAAATCTTTGCCTGGCAGGAGGGCCGCGTCTTGAAACTGTACCGCGACTGGTGCCCTTCCAATTGGGTCGAGGAAGAAGCCGCCATCGCCGCCATCGTCACCCAGGCTGGCATCCCCGCCCCGCGCGCCTTCGAGATCGTCGAAGTCGCCGGGCGGCGCGGCTTGATCTACGAACGGATTGACGGCCTCTCGATGCTGCTGGAGATGCTGCGCCAGCCGCTCAAGATCGCCGCCTTTGGGCGCATGTTGGCCGACCTGCACCTGGAGATGCACCGCCAGTCCGCCGCCGACCTGCCGCTGCAAAGCGAAATGGTCGGCGGGGCGATTTACAACGCCAAACTCTTGTCGGACGCGCAGCGCGCCGCCGCTTTAGATGCCCTGCGCCGCCTGCCGCCCGGCGATCGCCTGTGCCACAACGATTTTCACCCTGAAAATGTGCTGATCTCGGCCAAGGGCCCCCTGGTGATTGACTGGATGACCGCACGGCGCGGCAACCCCTGGGCGGACGTGGCGCGCACCCACCTGCTCATCTCCATCGGACGGCCGCTGGATACCAATCCGCTCAAACTGCTCCTGCTGCTCGTCGCGCGCAGTGTCTTTGTCAACGCCTACCACCGCCGCTACCGCGAGGTCAAGCCCGATCCCGAAGGGCAGCTGCAGGCCTGGATCCCCGTCATGGCGGCGGCCCGCCTCAACGAAAACATCAAGGAAGAGACCGCCGCCCTGCTTGCGATTGTGAATAAAGCTTTTTAACGCCCGGCGCTACTCTTTGGCGATCTTGCTGATCTCCCATACGCAGGCCGGCGCGCCGTTGGCGCGGCACTCCACCTCTTGGATGGCGTGTTCCTTCCCAAACGTGCTGACCACTCCCTCTTGCAGCAGGCCGGCGAAAAGCTGGCACATGTGTTCGTCCGAGACCTTGCCAGCGCAGATGCCGCAGGTTTCGGCAATGAAGGCTATCCGGTCGCCGCGATCCTCTACCCGAAAGACGATGTGAGTACCTGGCTGGCGGTACATCATATCGAAGGCCAGCTTCATCAACTCGACGCCTTTGAGCAGACGGATGCTCTCCGGCAGCAGTCTGAGGGCTGCCGTCGCCGCGCCGCCGACCGCCGTATTGAACTGAGATTCGCCAACCTTGTAAGCCTTGCGGCCAATCCGCATCGCCACACTGCGCCCGCCGCGTCCCAAAAAGCTGAGCAGGGCGGCGTTCAACTTGCTGTAATCGTCAAAACTGTAATCGCCGCTGATGTGACTCTCGTCGGGGGGATAGTTGTCAATCAAGTGATCCAGGCCGGCCTGTCGCAGAATGACAGCCATACCCTGTTTGCCGACGACTTCCTCTGTAGCCAGCAGCGCTGAACGCAGATGAGAGCCGGGCATTTTGATATCGGTGACCGGATCATGTTGGGATTTGTCGGTGATGTTCATTGTTTTTACCTCTCTAATGGCGATCCGGCGCGCAGCGCCGGAACATCAAACGTCCGATAAATGATGTATTTTTTATACACCCGAACGCGTCCAAATGCAAGAGGGAAAGGCGGATGAGCCGCGGTATAATTTGTTGCAGGAGATTTCAATGATGCCGCTTACCGCAAACACCCTCCCCCGCAATGGATTTGACCTGCACTACTGGATCGGCGGGCC
>CAIQJJ010000560.1 GCA_903872065.1 uncultured Anaerolineales bacterium
GGTGGATTTGCGCACTGTGACCGGGACGGGCCCAGGCGGGAAGATTGTGAAGGAGGATGTGGCGCGGGCGCAACCTGCCCCGGCCATCCAGGAAGAACCTACCCCGGCCCTCCCTGGAAGGGAGGGAGAAGAACCTACCCTGGCCCTCCCTGGAAGGGAGGGGGAAAGACCTACCCCGGCCCGCCCTGCAAGGGAGGGGGAAAGACCTACCCCGGCCCTCCCTGGAAGGGAGGGGGAAGAGGTGGTGGAGCGTGTGGCGGTCAAGGGGGTGCGGGCGATTATTGCCGAGCGTATGGGCAACAGTGTGCATACCACGGCGCGCGTGACGCTCTTTATGGAGGCTGACGCCACCGAACTGGTCGCCGCCCGTGAGCGCCTGAAGGCGAAAGTTTCTGAGGCGTGGGGCTTTGCGCCGGGCTATAACGATCTGCTGGCTAAGATTACGGCGGCGGCGCTGCGGCAGTTCCCCTATATGAACGCCCGCTTGAGCGGCGCGCCAGGCAAAGCGCCGGAGGCGATTGAGATTATGGCGCATGTCAACATCGGCATGGCTGTAGATACCGAACGCGGCCTGCTCGTGCCGGTGCTGCGCAATGTAGACCAAAAGAACCTGCGCCAACTGGGCAGTGAATTCCGCACGATGGTTGAACGCGCCCGCAAGGGCCGCTCGCTGCCGGATGATCTGAGCGGAGGCACCTTCACCATCACCAACCTGGGGATGTACGAGGTCGATTCCTTCACGCCAGTCATCAACCTGCCCGAAGCCGCCATCCTGGGCGTCGGACGGATCGCTCCCAAAGTCGTCCCTTACAAGGGCGAGGTCGCCATCCGCCAGATGTGGACGCTGTGCCTGGTATTCGATCACCGCCTGGTAGATGGCGCGCCGGCGGCGCGCTTCTTGCAGGCGATCAAGCAAATGATCGAAGAACCTTATCTGTTATTGGCCGCCTGAGAAAGACTCCCAAGAGGCCCTAAAAGGTCGCCGGCTGGGCGACCTTTTAGGGCCGGCAAGAGAACAAATCAGCCGCTAAGAGTGCCAAAGATCAGAATTGACTAGCCTTTGCCTCTATGCTACCATGCCGCTGCGCAATTGCGCCGCGAAGGAATTCGCATTCATGTTATCCCCCCTCTGGAGAGAATTCTATGCAATATCAATTACCGCTGGCATCTGAGGCTCCGCTGCCTAAACTCGCCCTGTGGGAATCCGGCGAAGTGCCTTTATTTGATCCTTCCATCACCCAAGAAAAGCCGAGCCTGACCCCCTACCTGCTGCCCGGCGCGGGACGCGCCAGCGTCATCGTCTGTCCAGGCGGCGGTTATTACGGCAAAGCAGCGCATGAAAACGAGCCGATCGCTCGCTGGCTGAACAGCCTGGGCCTTTCAGCGTTCGTGTTAGATTACCGCGTCTTCCCTTACCATCACCCGGTACCCCTGCTGGATGCGCAGCGCGCCATTCGGTATGTGCGCAGCCATGCCTCCAGCCTGAGGGTAAACCCGGCGCAAATCGGCATGCTCGGTTTCTCGGCCGGCGGGCACCTGACCTCCAGCGCGGGGACGCATTTTGACGCCGGCAATCCCCACGCCGCTGACGCGGTGGAACAGGTTAGCTGCCGCCCGGACGCGCTGATCCTGTGCTACCCGGTGATCACTTTCGGCGAGTACCGTCACGACGGCTCGCGCGGCGCTTTATTGGGCGAAAATCCCGCGCCTGAGCTGATCGAGCTGCTCTCGAATGAAAAGCAAGTCACACCCCAAACTCCGCCCACCTTCCTGTGGCATACCGCCAATGATGAAGCTGTGCCGGTCGAAAACAGCCTGTTATTTGCCGCCGCGCTCAGCCGCTGCAAAGTGTTCTTTGACCTGCACGTCTTCGCCGATGGCCCGCACGGCGTGGCGCTGGCCGAAAATGACCCGGCCATTTCGTTGTGGAAGGCATCCTGCGCCGCCTGGTTCAAGAAAATTGGATGGATCGCATGATTAAGTATGTTTACCGCCCGATTGGGGTTTGCTCCTCAATGATGACGTTTTGGATTGAGGATGGTATTGTGCAAAAGGCCGAGATCACAGGGGGCTGCGACGGCAATTTACAAGGCTTGAGCCGTTTGATCGCCGGCATGACAGTGGGGGAAGTGATTCAACGCATTAAGGGGATTGGCTGCGGCAGCAAGTTGACTTCTTGCCCGGATCAATTAGCGCGCGGCCTGGAAGCCTATTTGAAGAGTCAAGGAGAAACGGTGACAAGGTAAAAGGAAAATCCAGGGCCCTGAAGAAAACATGAATACGCAAACTCTCCCTACCCCACGCATTCGCCCGATCCTGACCACTGCGGCCTATTACAGCGCCTTTATCACCCTGGGACTGACCACAGGCGTGATCGGCCCGACTCTGCCCAGCCTGGCGGAACATACCGGCAGCCGGATTGACGAGATCAGCATCATTTTTGTGGCCAGTTCATTTGGCTATCTGCTCGGATCACTGCTCGGCGGGCGCGCCTACGACCGTCTGCCCGGCCATCGCCTGGTCGCGGCGATGCTGGCGCTGATCGCTTTGGTACTGGTGTTGGTTCCGGTCGTCCCCTTGTTGTGGGTGTTGGTAGTGGTGATGTTCTTCCTGGGGACGTTCCAGGGCGCGATGGATGTAGGCTGTAACAGCCTGCTGATGTGGGTGCATGGGGCGAAGGTAGGGCCTTTCATGAACGGCCTGCACTTCTTCTTCGGGGTGGGGGCGTTTCTCTCGCCGGTGGTGGTGGCGCAAGTGCTGCAACTGAGCGGCAACATTCACTGGGCATATTGGATTTTTGCGCTGATTGTACTGCCCAACGCGGTATGGCTGTGGAGTTTGCCCAGCCCGACGGTGGATACAACGCCCCATCCAAGCGGCAGCAGCAAAGCCCCACGGCTGCTTGTGAGCCTGTTGGTCTTGTTCTTCGCCGTTTACGTGGGGGCGGAAGTGGGCTTCGGCAATTGGATTTTCACCTATACGCGCACCCTCAACCTGGCTGATCAAACCGTCGCCGCTTATTTGAACTCGGCGTTTTGGGGATCGTTTACCCTGGGACGGCTGATCGGGGTGGGCATCTCGGTGCGCTTCCGCCCGACAAGCATCCTGTATACAGACTTAATCGGCTGCCTGGCCAGTATGGGTGTGATCTTGCTCTGGCCGGCCTCGTCCGTCGCTCTGTGGATAGGCGTCTTCGGCATAGGCATGTTCATGGCGTCTGTCTTTGCCACCATGCTGGCCTACGCCGAACAGCGCATGAAATTGACCGGCGCCATCACCGGCTGGTTTTTGGTCGGCGGCGGAGCAGGCAGCATGTTTCTGCCCTGGTTAATCGGGCAGTCGTTTGAGCGCATCGGGCCGCAGAGCGCGATGCAGATCATCACCATTGATCTGGTAGTCAATCTGCTGCTGTTGATCCTGCTCACAAATATCAAACCCGTTAACCATGCCAGGCGAGTGTAACCCATGCCAACCACAATTGCTATCGAAGACACGCATTTTTTGATCAATGGTCAGCCCACTTACACCGGGCGCAGTCATCAGGGGCGCAAAATCGAGGGGCTGCTCTTCAACAGCCGCATGATCCAGGCCATCTTCGACGATGAAAACCCGACGACCGCCATCCACTGGCGCTACCCGGACACCGGAAAATGGGACGCCGAGCGCAATACGGATGAGTTTTGCGCCGCCCTGCCGCTCTACCGCGCCCACGGCTTGCTGGCAGTTACAGTCGGGCTGCAAGGCGGTGGATCGATCTACACGCCTGAAATCTACGAGAATTATCGCATGTCGGCCTTCGACGCCGAGGGAGAACTCAAGCCGGCCTACAGTGAACGTCTGCGGCGCGTGTTGAGCGCGGCGGACGAGGCCGGCATGGTGGTCATCGTCAATTACTTTTACTGGAAGCAGGCGCGGTTTTTGCACGGCGAGGCGGCCATCCGGCGGGCGACTCAGGCGGCGACTGAATGGCTGCTAAACACTGGCTATACGAATATCCTGGTAGATGTGATGAACGAGTCGGGCGATTGGAGCGCCGTTTACCCGATCCTCGGCCCGCAGCGCATCCACGAACTGATCAAATTGGTGCAGCAGACGCGCCTGAACGGACGACGCCTGCTGGCCGGCTCCAGCACCGGCGGCGGCGAGGCCCTGCCCGAAGGACGCTGGCAGCAAGTGGAGGATTTCCATCTGCCGCATGGCAATGGCTGCCAGCCCGATGAACTGCGCGCCAAGCTGCGCCGCTTGAAGGCCAGTGCGGAGTTTCAACGCGCCCCGCGCCCGATCTTGATCAATGAAGACACCATTTTCACCGACAACCTGGAAGCCGCGGTGGACGAGTACGCCTCGTGGGGGTTCTACTGCCAGGGCTATGGCTGCCATTACAAAGATCGGATGGATTGGACAACCCGCCCCCGCGAAACAAGCTATGAGGCATTGAGCGGTTTTCAGACCGCGCCGGTGAATTGGGGGATTAACAGCGCGGAAAAACGCCCGTTCTTCGAGCGCCTGCGGGTCTTAACCGGCGAGGGCGCATGATCCTGCACATCCTTGTCAGCATCATTCTGCCGGTCTTCTTCTTGATCGGGGTTGGGATTGTGAGCGACCGCGTTTTTAAGCCCGACCTGGGGACGCTCTCGAAGCTCAATTTCTATATCTTTGTGCCGGCGCTGGTCTTCATCCGGCTGATTGACAGCCAACTCAGCGGGGCGCTGGTGGGGTTGGTGACGGCGTTTAACCTTTTGCACATGCTGGCGCTGATCGGGTTGAGCTGGCTGACCTTCGGTCTGCCGCCCTTCCGCCAGCGGCGCTCTATGTTGACGGCAGCGGCGATCTTCAACAACTGCGGCAATTACGGCATCCCCTTTGCGCAACTGGCCTTCGGCGATTTCGGCGTCCAGATCATGGCGCTCGTCCTGGTTTTTCAGAACGTGGCCAACTTCACCTTGGGGCTGTTTCTAATGGGCGACGAGCGCACTCACTGGAAAGAGCGTTTGGAAGAGATGCTCAAAGCGCCGCCCCTCTATGCTGTGGCCGCGGCTCTATTGGTCAACCTGCTGCACATCCAAATGCCCGATTCGATCCGCTTCCCATTGGTGCAGCTCAGCAATGGGCTGGTGCCGATTGCGCTGCTGACGCTGGGTGTGCAGCTCTCCAGAGCGCGCTGGTGGGGCGAGATGCTGCCGCTTTCGGCTGCTAACGTCATGCGCCTGATCGTTTCGCCGCTTGTGGCGGCCGGGTTGGCTTATCTCATCCAGGCTTTGCAGCTCATCGCGCCTGAACAGGCCGCCCAGGTGTTCCCGGTGCTGATCTGCGGGGCGGCCCTGCCGGTGGCGGTGAATGTGTATATCCTGGCGATCCGCTATGACCGCCAGGCTGAATTGGCCTCACGGATTGTTTTTTGGAGCACGCTGGCAAGCGCCGTCACTTTGACGCTCTGGCTGGCGGTTTTTACCTCGTAATTTAATTAAGGAAATGATCTTATGCAACCAATGACCGGAATCGAACGCATCAGCAATATCCTCAAGCGCCAACCCGTCGATCACATCGGCGTCTTTGAGCATTTTTGGGGCGATACCTATAAAGCCTGGGCCGATAAAGGCTATTTGAAAGAAGGCGAGAGTTATGAAGATCACTTCGGATATGACTTGCAGCTCTGCTGGCCTTTCAGCCTGGTCGCTGATCTGGACTTTGTCCCCGAAGTTGTTGAGGAGACCGAAGAGACGATCTTACAGCGGGATGGCAACGGGGCGCTGCTGCGCCGTCACAAACTGCACGATACGACCCCCGAACATGTAGATTTCCTGGTCAAGGAGCGACGAGCCTGGGAAGAGCATATCAAACCCAAGCTGACCCCTGACCGGCGGCGAATCAACTTCGAGGCCTACCGCGAAGCCAGGCGGCAGGCGGCAAAAGCCGGGCGCTTCTTCTGTTGGAGCGGCGTGAATGTCTTTGAACTCATGCACCCGGTCGCCGGTCACGAATATATGCTGATGGGCATGGCTACCGACCCGGATTGGGTCAAGGACATGGTCAATACCTATGCGCAATTAACCGTCCAACTGCAAGAGATCCTGTTTGCCGAGGAAGGTTATCCCGATGGCATCTGGTTTTACGAAGATATGGGATACAAACAGCATCCCTTCATGTCGCCGCGCATGTACCGCGAGATCGTCCAACCCGGCCACAAGCTGACGATTGACTGGGTTAAGAGCCATAACCTACCGGTGATCATGCACTCCTGCGGCTATGTCGAACCACTGCTGCCGGGCATGATGCAGGCCGGGATTGACGCCCTGCAGGTGATCGAGGCCAAAGCCGGCATGGACCTGGTCAAACTCTACCACAACTTCGGCGAGCGGTTGTCGTTCATCGGCGGGATTGATGTGCGCTGCCTGTACAATAATGACAAAGCCGAGATTGACCACGAGTTGGAATCCAAGATCCCCATCGTCAAGGGGCGCTATGGCTATGTGCTGCACAGCGACCACTCGATCCCGAACAATGTTGAACACGATGTCTATCAATATTTCATCCACAAAGGCCTGGAACTGGGCAGCTACCAATAAGAGGAGACAGCCATGCAAACACGCCAACTGGGCTATACCGATCTCCACCTGACCACCATCGGCCTGGGTACCTGGGCGTTGGGCGGCGAATGGTTCAAAGGCTGGGGGCCGCAAGATGACGCCGAGTCGATCGGGGCCATTCAGCGCGCCCTCGAGCTGGGGATCAACTGGATAGACACCGCCGCCATTTACGGCCTGGGCCATTCGGAGGAAGTCGTCGGGCGGGCGCTGCGCGGACGGCGCAGCGAGGTTATCGTGGCGACCAAGTGCTGCCGTTTTCTCGATACTGCCACCCAAAAGCTCTACAACAATTTCACTGCGCCAAGCGTGCGCACCGAATGCGAAGCCAGCCTGCGCCGCCTGGGCATCGAGACCATTGACCTTTACCAGATCCACTGGGCGCCCGAGGGATCGGAAGAGGCCTGGGCGGCTATCGCCGACCTGATCCGCGCCGGCAAGGCGCGTTACGGGGGCGTCTCCAACTGCTCTTTAGAGCAACTCAAGAAATTGCAGGCGATTCACCCCATCGCCTCCCTGCAGCCCTCCTACAGCATGCTGCGCCGCGAGGTCGAGGCGGAAATCCTACCCTACTGCGCGGCAAATGGGATCGGGGTTATCCCTTATGGAGTAATGCAAGAGGGTCTGCTCTCTGGCAAAATGACGCGTGAGCGCATCGCCGGGCTGGCAGCAAGCGATTTCCGCCGCAGCGATCCGCGCTTCGCGGAACCGCAGATCAGCAAAACCCTGGCGCTGGTCGAGGCGCTGCGCCCGATTGCCGCCCGCCACGAACGGAGCGTCGCCCAACTGGCGATCGCCTGGGCGCTGCGCCGCGCCGAAATCACCTCCGCCATCATCGGGGCGCGCCGCGCCGAACAGATTGAGGAAACCGCTCTGGCGGCGGATTGGACGCTGCCCGAAGCGGAGATTGCTGAAATTGAAAGGCTGCTGCAATGATCATTGATGCGGATTGTCACATCTCACCCTTCCCCGAAGGCATTTCCTTCGATGAACTGCTGCGCCGCATGGATCGGGCGGGCGTCGAAAAGGCGCTGACCTGGCTGCAGCCGCCCTATCACCGCGATGTGGAGCAGAGCAATGCGTATGTGGCCCAGGCGGCGCGCCAACATCCCGACCGCATCCTGCCGTTCGGTTGGGCTGATCCGCATCACGGACTTGAAGCCGCCAGGGCGCTCATCCGGCGCTGCTTCGAGGAGTATGGCTTCGCGGGGGTCAAGCTCAATGGGGCGCAAAATTATTTTTACATTGACGATGAGGGTATGGCTCTGCCGCTGATTGAGCAAATTGCGGAGGCCGGCAAAGTGCTGGCCTTCCACATCGGCGCGGACGCCTACGAGGCCACGCATCCTTTCCGCCTGGGCAAGATCGCCCGCCGTTTTCCTACAACCCCGATCCTGGCCGTTCACATGGGCGGCGTGGGCCACAATGACCTCTCGAATGCCATGATCGAGATCGCCGCCGAATGTCCCAATATCACGTTGATCGGCAGCGAGGTCAAAAGCAAAGCGGTGCTGAAGGCGGTCAAAACCCTGGGGGCGGGGCGCGTTTGCTTTGGCTCAGACACACCCTTTGAGTTCATGCACGTGGAGGTCGCCCGCTACACCGCCCTATTGAAGGAGGAGGTCAGTTCTTCCGAATGGGCGGCGATTATGGGCGAGAATATCGCGCGGGTCGTCCAGCGGTAGCGATTTTCGCCAGGCGCGGTTACAATCAGGCAAGCATTCTTTTACCCATCAGGAGACACTATGATTCGCAAAGCTTTTCTTATGCACGTTAACCCCGATCAACACGTTGAATACGAACGCCGGCACACGCCGATCTGGAAAGAACTGGAAGATGTGTTGAAGGCCCACGGCGCGCACAATTACAATATCTTTCTGCACCCCGAAACCAATTCTCTCTTTGCTTACGTTGAGTTGGAAAGCGAAGAACGCTGGAACGCGGTCGCCCAGACCGAAGTCTGCCGCCGCTGGTGGGCCTATATGAAAGACATCATGCCGTCCAATCCCGATAACAGCCCGATCTCGGTCGAACTGAAAAACGTCTTTTTCCTCGAGTAAGCCTTGGCTTCCATCCAACTCGCCGCATTTGATCTCGACCAGACTCTCTTTGGCAGCGACCTGACGCCCTCGGCGCGGGTGCAGCAGGCCATTGCACAGACCCAGGCGCGAGGGGTGCTGGTGACGATCGTCACCGGGCGCGAGGCGCATTTCACCACGCAGTATGCGCGCCTGCTCAAATTGAGCGCCCCCATCGTCTGCCTGCAAGGAGCTATGGTTTACGATTTCCAACGCGACCTGGTGCTGCATGAAACGCGCCTCGCGCCGGATCTGCTGCCGCGGATTATCGCCGCCGCCGGGCAGCATGGGTGGAATCTGCATTGGGAAATGGCCGACCGGCTGTACCTGCCGAAAGAATCCAATCACCCGGCGGAGTTCTTTGATCTGATCAAATCCAGCCGTTGGTCGCGCCTGGATAATATGCTCGACCTGCCAGAAACGCCGCACAAATTCCTGGTTGTGTTAAACGACCCCGATCAGCGGGCAAGTGTCATGGCGGAACTGCGCGCCGCCCTGGGCGATCAGTTGCACATCGTGCCATCTCATCCTCTGCTGATCGAGGGCGTACCTTGCGAGGTAGATAAAGGGCGAGGGCTGGCCTGGCTGGCAAATTACCTGGGCATCGCCCAGGCGAATGTCCTGGCGGTCGGCGATAACGACAATGATATCCCGATGATTGAATGGGCCGGGATTGGCGTCGCCATGGGACATGCTTCGCCAACCACCCTGGCCGTCGCGGATTGGGTCGCGCCCTCGCTCGATCAAGATGGAGCGGCTGCCGCATTAGAACAATTTGTATTAAAATAGGGATATGGCTGAAATCGGGGTTTCTTCGCGATGAAATCACATTTCCTCTGTGTCTGTTTGCTCATCCTGGGCATCCTCTCGGCTTGCCAGAAGGCGTCGCCGGCGCCAACCCATCCCTCCCCGGCCGCTGCGGCAAGCCTGGCCCCAACAGAGAACCTTGGGCGCGTCTTCACGGTTTACCCGGAGCAGTACCGGCAAACGGTCGCCCATCTGGGCAGCGGCAACTTCATGCACTACTTCGGCGGGAGTTTAACCGCCACCGAACCGGTTTCAGCATTAAACATCCGTATGCTGCAGCCCAAATTTGCCCGCGTGCGCATTGAACTGCCCGAATGGGAGCCAAAAAACGACAATGACGATCCACTGGCAATGAATGCGGATAAATTTAGAGACGATCAGCACAACCGGGCCGCTTTCCAATTGATGCAGGAGTTTCAAGCGCAAGGCGTCGAATTAATTGCCAGCATTTGGCTGATCCCCGACTGGATGGCGAAAGACCCACGGGTTGAACGCTCGCGCGTCATCCCCCGCAGCCTGTACCCCGAGGTGATTGAGTCGGTTGCGGCGTGGCTGCTGCGCGCCCAAAAAACTTATGGGGTGGAGGTGGATTACTTCTCCTTCAACGAGGCCAATATCGGCATCAATGTGCTGCTCAGCCCTGAAGAGTACGCCGAGTTCATCCGCCAGGGAGGCAAACGTTTCGCCGAACTGGGGTTGAAAACCAAATTTCTCTTGGGCGATTGTTCAGGCATTTCGGGCTGCCTGGATTACGCGAAAGGGATCTACGCTGCGGAAGACATCCACCCTTATTTGGGGCCGCTGGCCTTTCACAACTGGGATGGCGTCAACGCAACGGATGCGACGATCAGCGAACTGGGGGATTGGGCGCTCGCCCAGGGACTGGAGATACGCTGCACGGAGGGCGGCTGGGATGCGCAGCTCTGGCGACGGTCAGAAGAGTTCCCTGGTTGGGACAACGCCCGCCTGTTAGCGACCTCGTACAGCCGGACGCTGAAATTAAGCCGCGCGACGACTTTTTACTATTGGCAGATGATGGGCAACGATTACGCCCTCAATGATGGCAAAACCCCCTACCTGGCGATGAAAATCTTGCAGCAGATGAGCGAGGCTTTTCCATCTGGGACGCGGATTGTCGAGACCTCGCCCAATAACTCTGCCATCTATCTCGTTGCCGGCGAGACGCCATCCACCCAGGGCGGCGCAGCCGGCTTTGTAGTGCATTGGGTCAACAATGGGCCCAAGCACATTGTAACAGTCAACGGGCTGCCCAACGGCAGTTATACCCTGCAAATCAGCGACAAAAATGGTTTTAACCAGGCAAAGCAGTCCTTTGAAGTGACCAATCACTACGCCACTTTTGAACTGCCCGAATCCAGCGTCAGCCTGTTGGTGAAAGAATGAGGATCGCATGCCAGCCAACCCTACCCTCACAAGCCCTTTGAGCTTTGGCCGCGAGGCGGCGCCAGAGGCGCTCAACCTTAACGCCAATAAAGTCCATCAGATCAGCGCCGTATTCGATCGGCAGTTGGCAGAAGGCCTGCACCCCGGCGCGCAATTGGTTGTTTTGCTGCGCGGGCAAGTGCTGCTGGATCGCGCCGCCGGCCTGGCGCAAACGCGCAATGCGCTGCCCGTCACCCCAGAGACCCCCTTCCTGACCTTTTCGTGCAGCAAGGCATTCACCGGCATTTGTGTGCATCGCCTGATCGAAGAAGGGCGGGTGGAATTGGATGCGCCGGTTGCCCACTACTGGCCAGAGTTCGGCTGCAATGGCAAAGAGAAGGCGACCATCCGCCACGCCTTCCTGCACCAGGCGGGCATCCCACTGGCCGGCTTAAACGTCGAGTCTCTGTTGGCCTGGAACTGGGAGTGGACTGCGCGCTATGTCGCCAGCTTGAAAGCGGAGTTCGAGCCAGGCAGCCAATGCGCTTATCACCTGGTCAATTACGGCTTTATTTTAGGGGAAGTGGTTCGGCGGGTGACAGGCCAACGGATTGATCGCTATCTGCACGATACGTTTTTGCACCCCCTGGGATTGAAACACTCGTTCATGGGTCTGCCGTGGGGAGAATTCAAGCGGGCGGCCGCTCTCTACCTGGGCCACCCAGAGAACAAAACGGCGGTGAACGCCTTTAACTTCCCCCTCTTGCGCCATGCGGTCATTCCCGCGGCTGCGCTCAACAGCACGGCGCGCGAGATGGCGACGTTTTACCAGATGCTTTTGAACGGCGGCAGCTACGCCGGGCGGCAGTACCTGCGTCCCGAAACCATCCGCGCGGCAACGACGATGGGCTATCACGGGGCGGATAGCTATATCAAGACGCAGATGCGCTGGGCTTATGGATTCCACCTGGGCGGAGGCGCAGCAGCAGACCCCAGCCGGCCAAGCGGCATGGGAAGGCAAAGCACCGAACGCACCTTCGGGCATTTTGGCCAGGCAAGCTGCATGGCCTGGGCAGACCCCGATCACGAGTTGGTGGTCGCCTTCACCTGCAACCGCCTGATCAGCAATCGCGACGCGGACCTGCGCTGGGCGCAGCTCTCGGAGGCGGTCTGGGCGGCGGTGAAAAGCTGACCCGCCAAAGCCAGCAGGACTAAAACCAGGCGGTGACAGCGCCCAGGGCGGTGACGATGCGCGCCCCGGCTTCATTGGCCGCGGCGCACGCCGCCGGCAAGGCCTCATCGCGCAGACAAGCCGCGATCAGCCCGGCGGCAAACGCATCTCCCGCGCCGGTTGTGTCCACCACCGGCACAGTCTTGCCAGGCAAGCGCCCGGTGAAAGCGGCGCTGTCGGCCCAGCAGCCCTCCGCGCCAAGCTTGACGATGGCAGCGCCTGCGCCGTGGGCGCGGAAGGCGCACGTAATTTCAGACGGATTCTCCAGGCCAGTCAAGCGACGCGCCTCGCGCGTATTGCACAAGCAATAATCCAGATGCGGCAAACAGTCCCAAAAAGCCTGCGGGACTTGATCCATGCGTGGGGTATTGGCGACATCCAAAAAGGTGAGGATGCCGCGGGCGCGGGCGGCCTGCAAAAAAGCCGGCAAACCGCCATCCAATAAGCCTGGTAGAACATAAAACCCCGCAACCATCAGAGCCCGCGCCCCGGCCTGAACATACAGATCAATGTCCAGATCCGGCGAGGTCAACAGCCGGTTGGGGCCGGGGGTGTGAATAAAACGCGGCTGGTATTCATGATCCACCAGGCAAATGCTCACCGCCGGCCCCCGACCAGTCACGCGACGGACAAAACGCTGATCCACCCCGGCGCGCTGCCAATACGCTTCGACCACTTGATACGCCGGGTCGTCGCTAATTACCGTAACCAGCCCGGCCGAGACGCCCAGAGAGGCCAACCCGATGGCGACATTACAGCCACAGCCGCCCGGCGCCAGCATCGCCTGATCGAAAGACAGTGAATCATCGCGCGGAACATCGTTGACTGGATAGCAAAGCACATCCAGGGTGGTATTCCCAATGACAACAACATCCATGGAAATCAGTTAGTATTCGTCATCGTCCAGCCAGAGTTCATCCTCTTCTTCATCTTCGTCGTCAACATCCTCCCATTCATCCAGTTCTTCTTCTTCTTCCGACCAGTCCTCATCGGTCTCTGCATCATCTGCATGAGAATAAGTCTGACAACCCATGTCAGGATCCAGCTCGACAGCCGCCGCTCCACAGTACCCATCATCCAGGAACAGGCAATCGGAATAGTGGCAACGAATTCGGGGCATTTTTTCCTCCGCAGTCAAAGATAAATCACCGGGGATCGTCCAGCAGCCAGGCATCTAGCTCTGCCCCAGTCGGGGGCGATTTTACCGCAGATGGGACAATTAGCAAAGCATTTGCCAGGGTAAATCCTCGTAAATTTCCTGAACCCTGGTGACCAGCCAAACGCGCCTGCCACTCGCCATCTTCGAAATGGACAAACGCCCGCAGAAAGGTCTCGCGCCCATCGGTTTCAAGCGGTTCAAGCAATCGGACGCGCAGCGGCTGGCGACGCCAGTTCAGCAGACCAGCCAGGCGGTAAAGCGCCGGACGGACAAAGACCTCGAAACCGACGAAAGCTGAGACGGGATTGCCCGGCAGCCCAATGAAAGGGATGCCGCGGTAAGCGCCGAAGGCAATCGGTTTGCCGGGCCGCATATTGACGCGCCAAAAATCAAGCTGCCCATGCGCCTGCACCACCTGGCGCACATAATCAAAAGCGCCGACGCTGACGCCGGCCGAGGAGAGAATTAAATCTACTCCCAGGGCCGCGGCCCGATCGAGACGTTCTTGCACCGCCTCAGGCCGGTCAGCCGCCACGCCCAGGTTGAATGGGCGCGCGGCGGCCGATTCAACCAGCGCGGCGAGCATATACGTGTTGGAATCGTGAATAAAGCCAGGGCGCAAAGTCTCTTCCACTGGTAAGAGTTCATCGCCGGAGGAGACAATCGCGGCCTGCGGCAGACGGTGGACGGGCGCTTGCGAGACGCCGAGCATGGCCAACAGCCCAACATCTTGCGGGCGCAGGCGGCAGCCCGGCTGGAAGAGGAGGTCGCCGGCGCGAGTGTCTTCTCCCTGGCGGCGGATGTGTGCGCCGGGCGACAGGGCGCGATAGACCCTCACCTGCGCCGGCAAGGGAAAATCCGTCCCGCGGGCGGCGCAGTCGGTGTCTTCGACCGGAATGACCGCATCCGCCCCGGCCGGGATGGCCGCGCCGGTCATAATCCGCGCCGCCTGGCCGGGGGCAATCGCGGCGGACGAGGAAGCGCCGGCCGGGATATCCGCCGCCACCGCCAGGGTTTGCGGGTTCGTGCGGCTGGCGCCGGCCACATCCACGGCGCGCAGCGCGAAACCATCCATGGCAGAATTGGTGAATGGAGGCAGATCGAGCGAGGCTGAGATTTCGGACGCCGTCACACGACCCAAAGCCTGCGCCAGCGGCAGGCGCTCCAGCGGCGTGGGATTGAAAACAGCCAACAAACGGGCCAGCGCGTCAGAAACAGAAAGTAAATCAGACATAGACTTAGGCCGGCCTCAACCTGGCCGCACACGATGAACTTCCATCACATTGGGCAGCGCCTCCAGGCGGGTCAGGACGCGCGTCAATTGGTCTACATCGCGCACCTCAATCACCAGGTTGACCACTGCCAGGTTCAGCTTGTGATCCTGATCCACATCGGTTGTGAAACGCACCATATTGATGCCATCATCCGCCACCAGGTTAGAGACATCTTTTACCAGGCCATCGCGATCATAGGCTTTAATGCACACTGAAACCGGATAGGCGTTTTTCGGCTCGCCCCACGAAACGCGCACCAAACGCTCGCGGTCCGTGGTGCGCAAAATATTGGGACAATCGCGGCGGTGAATGGTGGCGCCGCGCCCGCGCGTGATATAGCCGACGATCTGATCGCCTGGCAAGGGGTTGCAGCAGCGCGCCATGCTGGTCAACAAGCCCTTCAATCCCAAAACTGTGACGCCGTCTTCGGTTTTGTGCGTTGGCTCGCTGGTCGGCCGGGAGGAAAATTTTTGCCCCTCATCATCTTCCTCTTCCAGCATCAACTGGTTGGTAATCCGCCCCATCGGCATATCGCCGCAGCCAATGGCGACATACATATCTTCGACACTGCGAAAATCAAACTGCCGCGTCATCTGCTCAGGATCAAACTCCGTCACCCCCAGGCGGCGCAGCTCTTTATCGAGCATCTCCTGGCCCTGCTCAATATTGTGATCGCGCTCCTGGCGCTTAAACCAGTGACGGATCTTGGAGCGGGCGCTTTGGGTCTTGACCATCTCCAGGTTTGGGTTAAGCCAATCGCGGCTGGGCCCGCCGCGCTTGGCGGTGAGAATCTCGATCTTTTCACCGGTCTGCAAAACATAATCCAACGTCACAATCTTGCCATTGGCCTTCGCGCCGCGGCAGCGATGACCAATATCGGTATGGACGTGATACGCAAAATCAATCGGCGTTGACCCCATCGGCAGGTCAATGATATCGCCCTTGGGAGTGAAGACATAGACGCGGTCTTCGAAGACGTCCGATTTGAGGGAGGCGACAAAATCGCTGGCGTCTTCGACATCCTGCCGCCATTCCATCAATGAGCGCCACCACATGATGCGGCGCTCGTAGGTATCATCACGTGAAGCGCCCTCTTTGTAACGCCAGTGAGCGGCAATACCAAACTCAGCGTTCTGGTGCATCTCTGGCGTGCGGATCTGAACCTCCAGAGTTTTGCCGTCGTCGTACACCACCGCCGTGTGCAGCGATTGGTAGAAGTTGTCTTTTGGCACTGCGATATAATCGTCAAACTGACCGGGGATCGGCCGCCAGGTGGTGTGAATTAAGCCCAGGGTGACATAACAGGAGGAAAGGTCTGGCACAATGACGCGCACCCCACGCACATCATAGACCAGGTCAAATGGCACGCCCTTGCGCGCCATCTTGCGGTAGATGGAATAGATGTGCTTGGGACGGCCCGAAACATCCGCCTTGATGCCATGTTCGGCAAGCAAGGTCTGTAAACGGGTATTGATATCCGTCATCTGGCGCGTGCGCTCCCCTTGATGCGATTCGAGTTGAGCAGCGATCTCTTTGTACTTTTCGGGGTTGAGGTGGCGAAAACCCAGGTCTTCCAATTCCCATTTAAACTGCCAGATGCCCAGGCGGTTGGCCAGGGGGGCGAAAATATCCAGCGTTTGCTGAGCAATGCGGCGGCGCTTATGTTCGGGCATGTGGCTGAGCGTGCGCATATTGTGCAGGCGGTCGGCCAGTTTGATCAACACCACGCGCACATCTTCCCCCATCGCCATAAAGGTCTTGCGCAAGGTCTCGGTAGTGACATCATAGCGCCGGCTGCGCAAGATATTGTCGGTGACGACCTCCGGGTCTGGCTCGCCGCGCCGCTCGGCAATCTGGCGCTGCTCCAGGGTGCGCTGCTCCTCCGTCACCTGCTGATCGCCGCGCGAAACGCGCGGCAGTTCGGTTAACTTGGTGACGCCGTCCACCATCTTGGCGACATCCGCGCCAAAATCACGCTTCAAGTCATCGAGCGTCAAACGGGTGTCTTCCACTGTGTCGTGCAGTAGGCCGGCCACCACCACTTCCGGCGGCACGCGCATATCCGCCAAAATGAAGGCGACTGCCACACAGTGATTGACATAAGGCTCGCCAGAGGCGCGCGTCTGACCGCGGTGCGCCTGCTCCGCCGCGCGGTAAGCGCGCAGGATCAACTCCTGATCGGTCGTCGAATAAATCCGTGCAATTTGTTCCAACAAACCCTCGATGCGCATAAGTCGTCCTCGTGGAGGGCAAGTATACCATTATCGGCGATAGGAATGGAAATTTGCGCCAACCGGCGGATCAGCCTGTCATTTGCTGCAAAGCCAGGTGCAGCAGAGGATATTTAAAGCGGTAGCCCAACGCGATCAGGCGCTCAGATGAGACGGACTGTCCATCCAGCAAGACGCTGGAGGCCTCGCCCAACAGGAGGCGCAAAGCCCAGGCGGGCGCGGGCAGCCAATAGGGGCGGCGCATGGCGCGCGCCAGGGTGCGGCCAAATTGATCATTGCTGACGCGTTCAGGGGCAACCAGGTTATAAACCCCACGCGCGGTGGGATGCTGCGCCAAAAATTGCAGCGCGCTCACGGCATCCTCCAGATGCAGCCAGGGATAAGGTTGAGCGCCAGTCCCCAGCCGCCCACCAGCAAACCAGCGAAAGAGCAGCATTTGCCTGGGCAAGGCGCCGCCGCGATGGCTGAGCGCCACCCCCAGGCGCGCCGTCACCCGCCGGACGCCCAGGGCCTCCACCGGCGCGGTGGAATCTTCCCAATCCACACAAAGCCGCGCCAGGAAGTCCGTCCCCGGCGCGGCGTCTTCCGTAACCAGATCAGGCGTTGTGCAGCCATAATACCCCACCGCCGAGGCCTGCAGTACCAACTGCGGTTTGTGCACTGCGGCCTGCACCGCCTGCGTCACCGCCTGGCCGGCCAGCAGGCGGCTCTGACGAATCAGTTCTTTGCGCGCCGCCGTCCAACGCAGATCAAGCAGCCCGCGCCCAGCGATGGGCTCGCCAGCCAGGTTGATGATCCCTACCTTACAATCCGCTGCATCCGCCAGTTCCCCCCAGCCTTCCGCCGTGCGTCCATCCCAGCGCACGGCGCGAACTTCAGGCGGTAAAATGACTCCTTCGGGATTGCGCGTCAGGACAATGACCTCATGTCCATGCTGCGCCAGAGATAAAACCAAACCCGAACCGATCAAACCACTGCCACCCGTGATCAGATAACGCATATCTGCCTCCATAGAAAGTTCCAAATGACACAAACGATTATACCATGCCAATTCTTAATGGCTTACCGTCAATATATTGTACAATTTTAGTATATGTTTTATTGACTATTATACCAAATAGTGATAGACTTAAAGAAACAGCCAAATGCTAAATCATCACCAAGGAGCTTGTTCATGAATCTTTTACCTGAGGCGCCCGATAATCGCAACAACAATGAGCCACTGTATAACATCGGTGTTGTCACCCGCATGACAGGAATTACGACAGCCACTTTACGCGCCTGGGAACGGCGCTATGAGTTTCCGCAATCCGGTCGAACATCGGGAGGCCACCGATTGTATTCAGAAAAAGATATTCTGCGTCTGCGTTGGGTAAAAGAACGCATCGCCGAGGGAATGCAAACCGCGCAAGCAGTGCAAGCCTTACGCTACCAAGAGGAGGCGGGGACATTTACCACTGCGCCGGCCGCCAGTGAACCCCCATCCGAAAAAATGGCGCTTCTCTCGCCGGCTGCTCAAATCACATCGGGCGATGAATGTCACAAACTGGTCAAACTCTTGATTGAACATGATCTGGATCAAGCTGACCAGTATTTGAATGAGGCACTGGCAACGTTGAGTCCCGAAGCATTGATCCTCCATGTGATTGGCCCGGCGATGGCGGCGATCGGCGACTATTGGGAAGAAGGGCGAATTGACATTGCCACGGAACACCTGGCAACCAACTACCTGCGCCAAAAGCTTTTAATCTGGATGGTAAACGGCCCGCCGCCCGTAGCGCACCCGCCGATCATCCTGGCTTGTGCGCCGAATGAATGGCACGAGGGCAGCCTGCTCATGCTAGGTGCGCTGCTGCGCCGCCGCCGCTGGCCGGTGGTTTACCTGGGACAGGCGGTGCCGCTGGCCGATCTGGCAAATTTCGCCCGCCAGGTGAAGCCATCTGTGATAGTATTGGTAGCGATGCTTGAACCAAGCGCCAGTGAGCTGCTTGCCTGGCCTCCGTACCTGGCGGAAGTACTGAACCAGTTTAAAATTAAGGTAGGTTATGGCGGGCGCATCTTTGCCCTAAAACCAGAATGGCAGCAGCGCATCCCGGGCATATACCTGGGCGCAAGCATCGAACAAGGACTGGAGAACATCGAGCGCATGTTGAAAACGTGAACGAAAGGAGATCCGTATGTGTGGCAGGTTTACGTTGAGCCTTGACCCAGAAGAACTGCGCCAGGCTTTTCCCTGGCTCAAAATTGAGCATCCCGAAGACCTGACAAACCAAAAGCTGCTGCCGCGCTACAATATCGCCCCGACGCAAAAAGCGGGGGTTGTGACAAATGACGGTCATAAGAAGTTAGAATTTTTTCAATGGGGGTTGATCCCTTCCTGGGCAAAGGAAGCCGAGATCGGCAGCCGCCTGATCAATGCACGCGGCGAAACTTTGGCCGAAAAGCCAGCCTTTCGCGGCGCATACCGCCGCCGGCGCTGCCTGGTGCTGGCCGATGGGTTTTACGAGTGGAAACAAGAAGCGGGCAGTTCGCAAAAAACGCCGATGTATATCCACATGGCCTCCGAACAGCCTTTTGCCTTTGCGGGTTTGTGGGATATCTGGAAAGCCTCACAAGAGAAAGAGGAAATCTTTTCATTTACGATCATCACCACATCCCCAAATGCCCTGATGATGGGGATTCACCAACGGATGCCGGTCATTTTGCTGCCAGAGATGTATGACGCCTGGTTGCATCCAGGAGATCGCAGCCCGCAAGATTTAAACCCCCTGCTGGCGGCCTATCCTAGCGGGGAAATGGAGGCTTATCCGGTCTCCCGCATGGTCAACAGCCCCAACAACGATCGGCCGGAGTGTCTCCTCCCCGCCTATCCACCCACCCGCTTGATCCCCTCGACAGGAGAAACCCTATGAGTCTTCCGATTGTTCTTGTCACCCACCAACTTCCCGATCATTGGCTGACGGCTTTCGCCGGACAGGTGGAGGTGATTAAAGGAGTTGAAGACGCCACGGCGTTGAGCGCCGAACTTGAAACCAAGCTGCCGGCGGCTGAGGGTTTGCTCAGTATGCTGACCATCCCGGTGAACGCCGCGCTGCTGGCGCGCGCCCCGCGCCTGCGCGTGATCGGCAATATGGCGGTCGGTTACGACAATGTGGACGTCGCCGCCTGCACCGCCCGCCGCATCCCGGTGGGCAATACGCCCGATGTACTGACCGAAGCCACCGCCGACCTGGCCTTTGCACTGCTGCTGGCTGCGGCGCGCCGACTGCCTGAGGCCAGTCGCGACGCCATCCAGGGACGCTGGCAGACCTGGCGGGCGACAGGCTGGCTGGGCGCTGATTTGAACGGGGCTACGCTGGGCATCGTCGGCCTGGGCAAAATCGGCCAGGCGGTAGCGCAGCGGGCAATCAGCTTTGGCATGCACGTGGTTTACACCAACCCCTCGCCGCGCCCGGCGGCGGAGGAGACGCTGCGCGTGCGCCAGGTTTCTCTGGAGGGATTACTGCGTCACAGCGATTTCGTCAGCCTGCACTGCCCACTGACCCCCCAAACGCGCCGCCTGATCAACCGCGAGATGCTGCGCTTGATGAAACCGGGCGCGGTGTTGATCAATACGGCCCGCGGCGGGGTGGTGGATACGAGCGCTCTGACCGACGCGCTGCGCGGCGGCTGGATCAGGGCTGCAGCGTTGGATGTGACCGATCCTGAGCCGCTGCCAGCCACGCATCCCCTCTACCAACTGGAGAACTGCCTGATTACGCCGCACATTGGCTCGGCCACTGAGAACACCCGCCGGCGAATGGCGGAGATCTCTTGCCAGAATATCCTGGCAGGGCTGGCCGGCCGCCGCCTGCCGCACTGCATCAACCCTGAGGTGTATGAATAGATGAGATTTTGGTGGATCCTGGCTGGCCTGGCGCTGCTCCTCGCGGCGTGCAGCCGCCCCGCGACTGATGATAGCGCTCCGAGCAGCGCCGCGCCAGGCGCAGTGCAGAGCGCAGCGACGCTTCCCCTGACGCCTAATCCCACGGAAACCGCTTTTCGCTTTCCGACGCGCCTGCCGACGCTGACCAGCCAGCCCAGGAGCACCCAGCCCTACGCGGCGACGCTTGTACCAACCCTCACACCGCGTCCCACGCGCACTCCGCTGCCAGAAGGCACTCTGCAAGAAAGTGAAGCGGCGCTGACGCCCACGCTGAGGGTAGGTGAATTGTATGATGCGGCCATCCGCCTATGCGCCAGCGCTTACACGATCACAGACACCGTCACTCAGACGCTTGCCGCCGCCCTGCCGGCCTTCCCGCTGCTCAACCGCGTCGATCAGACCACCGCCTGGGAACCATTGGCAGGGATGGACTGGTTGGAGACTGATCAGACGGGCAAGGTGCGTTCGCTGCTGTGCGTGCGCCAGGCGCGCCGCCAGGATGCCTCCTATTCGGACAACCAGGCCGGCTACAGTCTGCACTGGGAGGCGCGGCTGATCGGCTGGCCGGGCGGCGGCGAGATGGCGCGGGCGGAGTTTTGGGGCGAGGGGCCGCCGCTGCAAAAGACTATCACCGGGCCGGCCTACGGCGCGGCGCCGGCCGGCAAAGTCCTGGCCTGGCTGTTGTGCGACCTGGGGCTGGGCCAGGATAACACACTGTGCAGCGCCGAGGGCCCGTTGGCCTATTCGCAAGACGGGCAAAAGCTGGTTGTAGGACGCAGGGTATGGGATATTCCTGGCGCGCAGTGGGCAGGCCGTTATGATGGACACCCGCAGGGAGTGTTGAGCGCCGCCATCTCGCCGGACGGCCAATGGGCGGCCAGCAGCGGCGTGGGGGAAACAACGATTGATCTGTGGCAAACCATAGATGGACAATCCATCGCCCGCTGGCAAGGACACAGCGGGGAAGTCACGGCGCTGGTCTTCTCACCAGATGGACAATGGCTGCTCTCGGCCTCGCAGGATGGTTCGGTGCGCCTGTGGGACGCGGCGACAGGCGCAGAACGGCGCACATTGGGTCTCAACCTGGGCTGGGTGCACTGTGCGGCGCTCTCGGCGGATGGCAGCCTGGCCGCCGCCGGCTTGTGGGCGCAGCCGGGGTTGATCTATGTTTGGGATACGCAAAGCGGCGAACTGAAATACACGCTGAACGGCCATGCGGTATATGTCAACAGCCTGGCTTTTTCTCCTGACGGCCTGCTGCTGGCCTCAGGCAGCCTGGATGGGACGGTCAAACTGTGGGATATGGCTTCCGGGCGCACAACCGGTCTGCTGCAAGGACATACGGCCAGTGTCAACAGTGTGGCCTTCGCGCCAGATGGGCGGCAACTGGCCTCCGGCGGCGCGGATCAACGCCTCATCTTGTGGGATGTCGCCGGCGGGCAGGCAGTGGGAGAACTGGGAGGATTCCCGGCGGCGGTGGAGAGTGTGGCCTTTGCGCCCGACGGGCAGCGCCTGGCGGCCAGCGGCGGCAGTTTTGTACGTTTCTGGACGAACGGCGAGTAAGCTGGGGACGGCAGCTAACAGGTTCGCAGAAACCAATCTTTCACTTTGGCGTCATACTCGGCGGGGCGTTCGCTGAAGGGGAGGTGACCGGCGGCGCGCAGCACCAGTTTTTCGGCGTGCGGCACGCGGCTGGCGATCAGGTCGGCTTGCGCCGGCGGGACAATTGGGTCTTGATCGCCTGTAATGACCAGGGTCGGCGCTTGAATGCGCGGCAGCCAGGCA
>CAIQJJ010000561.1 GCA_903872065.1 uncultured Anaerolineales bacterium
CCAGGCCGGCGGCTACCTGGCGCTGGTCGTCGCTTTAGAACCCGAAGAGCCTGGGGTGGACGTCCCCGCCGAACTGAAGCGCTTTATTCACAACTCGCCCTTTGCCCAGGATTTCGTCGTGCTAGGACGGGAGGATTTGTACGCCCTGTGGCTCGCCCGGCGGCCTGAGCAAGTCCTGGTGGCGGCGATTGCCGCCCAGGTGGATTTGAGCGTCCTCTCGCCCTTTGTCGTCAACGGCCCGACGCCGCCCGGCATGTTCGTCGGGCGCGAGAACGAAGTGCGCCAGGTGGTTGAGAACGCCGCCCGGCGCAGCTTTGCGGTGGTGGGCAATCGCAAGATCGGCAAGACCTCGCTGCTCAACCGCCTGGAGGCGCGCTTGGGCGCCGAGGGGCAGGTGCAAACCCTGCGCCTGGACTGCCAGACCGTGACCGACTGCGCCGCCTTCCTGGCGCTCTTCCAAAGCCGCAGCGGGATCGCCCTGGACGAAGCGACGCCCTCCGCCTGGGCGGACGCCGTGCGCGGCATGATCCAGCCCGGCCGCCCGCTGCTCTTTTTGCTGGACGAGGTGGACACGCTGCTGGCCTGCGAGGCGGCCTTGGGCGAGGCGCTGCTGCGCGCCTGGCGCGAGTTGAGCAGCGCCGGTGTGTGCCAGTTCGTCTTTTTTGGCACTTTTGTCCTGGCGCGCCGCCTGCGCCAGCCGGACTCGGCGCTCTTTAACTTCCCTGAGACCCTCCCGCTCGGCTATTTCAGCCGCGCCGAGAGCGATGAGGTGATCGGCCAGCCGCTCGAAACCCTGGGCGTGGCGCTGGCCGACCCGCCGGCCGTCCTGGAGGGCATCTGGCAGTTGACCTCCGGCCATCCCAATTTAACCCAGGCGGCCGGCAAGGCGCTGGTCGAGGCGGCCAACGCCCGCCAGGAGCGCTGCGTTGAGGCGCGGGATGTGCAAGACCTGTGGCGCGACGCCCGCTTCAGCGACTTTTACTTCGAGACCATCTGGGGGGCGGCCGACCCGCTCGAAAAGTTGATCACGCTGCTGGCCCCGCCGGAGGGCTTCCGCATTGGCGCGATCGAAACGCTGCTGCAGCAGGATGGCCTGGCGTTCAGCGCCGAGCAGCTTGACGCCGCCCTGCAAATGCTGGTCACTTACACCATCTTGCGCCGCGACGGACGCCAGTACAGTTTTGGGCCGCAGGCTTTCCCAGAGATGCGGGCGCGCCACCTGGAGATTGAGCGGCTGATCGCGGCCGAAAAGCGCAAATGGGAGGCGCAGGCATGAGTCTCTTTCACTATCACGGGCCTTTAGCGCCCTCGGATCCTTTGTTCGCCGGGCGGCAGGATGAACTGCGCCGCTTGAACCGCTGGTGCCAGGGCGAGGTGCAAAATTACGTTCTGCTTTACGGCGGGCGGCAGACCGGCAAGACCAGCCTGCTCTACCGCTTCGAGGCGCAGCCGCCGCCGGGGGTGCGCGCCTGCCGCGTGGATTTCCAGTCGCTTTCAAACGGCGACAGCCGGCAGGCCTTTGGCTACCTGGCGCGCCAGGCCGGGCAGGCGCTCGGCGGCGCGCCGGCCGCGCCGCCATCCGACGCCCCGGCGCTGATTGATTTCCTGTGCCAGGCGCTGGCGCAGTCCAACTGCCGCCTGTTGGCGCTGCTGTTGGAAGAGCTGGGGGCGCTGCAGCCGGCGGCGCGGATTGACCTGGCGAATACGCTGCGGGCGCTCTTTACCAACCGCTACGCCAGCGACCGCCGCCCGCTCTCCCGCCTGCAGGTCATCCTGGCCGGCAGCATCGAGATGTTCGAACTGGCCTCGCAGCAGGCCTCGCCGCTCAACAATGTCTGCGAAAAGCTCTACCTGCCCGACCTGACGCAGGCCGAGGCGGAGGGCCTGGCGCAGACCGCGCTGCGGGAGGCGGGGTTGTCCGCCGAGGCGGCGGGGCTTTGGGCGAGCGCCATCTACGCCCGCGTCCAGGGGCATCCCTACCTGACGCAGCGCTTGGGCGCCTGGCTGGTCGAGGCCTGGGAAGATGGCCGGCCGCTCAACGATGCGGCGCTGGATGAGGCGGCGCAGGCGCTTTTGTGCGACGATCCGCTGCTGGGCCACCTGGGGCGCGCGTTGCAGGAATACCGTCTGCTGGACGCGGCGCAGGAACTCTTGAGCGGGGCGCGCCGTTTCAGCCGCCAGGATGAAGACCTGGCGCGGCTGGAACTGCTCGGATTGGCGCGTCCGCAAGATGGGCGGTGGGTGGTGCGCAATCCTCTCTTGCGACAGGCGGCGACGCTCTGGCTGGAAGCCGGCCCTGTGGAGAGCGTCCCTGCTTCTACCACCAATCATGTGGTGATCAACCCTGGGGGGGTGTTTGTCAATGGCAATGTGGGAGGGGATGTGGTCAGTGGAGAGAAGAAGACTTCCGCGGCGGGGTAAAGTGCGTTTTCACCGCCGAGAGCGCAGAGAAGGTCGGCTAAAGCCTCGCCTCCATCTCCAGCCGGCTGCTGGAAGCTCGCCGCGCTGCGGGCAATCAGGAAGCAATAAGCCCGCTGAGTTCTTTCTTGACG
>CAIQJJ010000562.1 GCA_903872065.1 uncultured Anaerolineales bacterium
CCCGGCGGCGATCAAAAACAAATAACGCTCCAGGCCCTCGCCGTGTTCAATCACGCGGCTGGCAATGAAAAGCGCCAGCAGCGAGGTGGCAATCGAGATTACCGAACTGAGCGCGCCATATCTGCCGCGCACCGAGTTCGGCACAAATTCCTGCAGCCAGGGGAAATACGCCGTCTCGGCGATGGCGCGCAACACCGCCACGGTTAAGATAATCGCGTACAAAAAGATCAGCGCCGTCTCGCGCCCGGCGTGCGCCATCAACCAGGGCAGGCACAAGAGCAAACCCATGACCGGTTTGCGAATGCCATAACCGAGCAAATAGACGCGCTTGCGCCCCCACTGCGCCACCAGTGAGCTAAAACCGAGCGCCAGCAGACCGGCAAAAGGAAAGAAAGAAAGCAGAACGCCGATCTGATCTTTGGGCAAGCCCAACTCGCTGAGAAAGAGCAAGAACACAGACCCGCCAAAGGTCCAGATATAAAAGAAGTTGTTTAGGGCAATGTGCGTCAGC
This sequence comes from uncultured Anaerolineales bacterium, assembly GCA_903872065.1. Classification (GTDB taxonomy): domain Bacteria; phylum Chloroflexota; class Anaerolineae; order Anaerolineales; family UBA4823; genus CAIQJJ01. The sequence goes on from CAIQJJ010000562.1 coordinate 512, forward strand.
GTCCACGGAATGGCGCGATATTTTTTGAAATCATCTGGGTGAAAGGTATTCATAGAAACAGCGTTACAGAAGAATCCGCCAGGATCAAACCCCAGGATGATACCACATCACGCCCACAGGACTGGTATCCAACGCATGATTTGCCCGCGCCAGGTATAATCGGGCCATGAATACGATCAACCTGACCCAACCTGACCTTTCTATTCTCACAGGCCACCTGAAGATGGGCGGCAAAAACCCACAAGGGGTCGAAATTTCGGCCAACAGTCGTTATTTCACGCTGGGCGGCAGCCCCTGGCTGCCCGTCATGGGTGAAATTCATTATTCACGCTGCGCGGCGGAGGATTGGCGCGACAAACTGCTCAAGATGAAAGCCGGCGGCATCCAGGTCGCCGCCAGTTACATTTTTTGGATTCACCATGAGGAAATTGAGGGGCAAATCCACTGGGAAGGCCAGCGCAATTTACGCCGCTTCATCCAGGAATGCGGCGAATGCGGCCTGTATGCCTACCCGCGGATTGGCCCCTGGGTGCATGGCGAGGCGCGCAACGGGGGCTTTCCCGATTGGCTGCTGGCGCGCTGTACCCCTGGCGATGGGCAGCCGCCGCAGGTGCGCCAGGATCACCCGCTGTACCTCGCTTACGTCCAGCGCTGGTACGAGGCCATCGCCGCCCAACTGGAAGGCCTGCTGTGGAAAGACGGCGGCCCGGTGATCGGCATTCAACTCGACAATGAACTGGCGGATAATCCTACCCATTTGCTGACGCTCAAACGCCTGGCGCGGCAGGCCGGGCTGGACACGCCGGTTTACACCATGACCGGCTGGGGACCGGCGCAAATTCCGCCCGGCGACGAATTGATCCCCGTCTTCGGCGGGTACGCGGATGCGTGTTGGGATCGCCAGGTGGACGATTGGTCGCGCCCCAGCCGCAAGCATTACTTCTTCAGCCCCATTCGCGATGACAACGCGATCGGCGCCGATCTGTTGAAACCCACCCCCAACGCGCCGGCGGAGATTTTAGAACGCTACCCTTACGGGGCCTGCGAAATCGGCGGCGGCATGCCGCTTTCTTACCACCGCCGTCCCTTGATCCGCGCCGAGGATGTGGCCGCCCTGGCATTGGTCAAGGTGGGCAATGGCAATAACCTGCAGGGCTATTACATGTTCCACGGCGGCAGCAACCCGCGCGGCCAACGCGTCACCCTGCAAGAGTCGCAGGCCAGCGGCTATCCCAACGATTATCCGATCTTCAACTACGATTTTCAAGCCCCGCTCGGTGAATTCGGCCAGGTTCACGAGGTGTATCACGCCCTGCGCCCTCTCCACCTGTTCCTCAACGACTTTGGGGCGCGCCTGGCGCCTCTGCCGATGACCCTGCCCGATGAGTCGGTGCGCGATCTGGGCGATCGCGCCGCGCTGCGTTGGGCCGTCCGCTCCGACGGCGAGCGGGGGTTCGTCTTCATCAACAATTATCAGCGCCTTGAACCCCTGCCCGATCATGCCTCGCTCCAGCTTGAACTGCGCCTGCGCCAGGGGGAGGGTCAACAAACCCTGCGCCTGCCCGAACAGCCAGCGACCTTGCCCAGCGGCGCTTATACCATCTGGCCTTTCAACCTGGAGATGGACGGCGTCTTGCTGCAAACCGCCACTGCCCAATTGATCTGCCGCATCGCCGGTGAGATCCCAGCCTATGTCTTTTTCACCCCGCACGGGATGGAAGCCCAATTTTTGTTCGAGGAGGGAGTCCAGGTCACCCCGGAGCAAGCTGAGATTCACGACATCCGCAGCCAGCAGGGCAAGGCGATGATGGTCATGCCTCAAGATGGCGGGAGCGCTTTGATCGTCCACGGCGCGGACGGGAAATCTGCCCGCCTGATTTTACTCAATGAAAAAGACGCCCGCCAGTGTTGGAAGGCAATCTTCGGCGGGCGCGAGCGCCTGTTCCTCTCACCGGCCGGCTTGATCTTCGACCCGGCCGATCAGAACAGCTTGCGGCTGCGCGCCCGCAAGCCAGAAGATCTGTGGTTTGCGTGTTTTCCCCCTCTCGACCCAGAGGCGCACCGCGAGAAGTTGTTCGCCGGCTACCACTGCCAGGCGGATGAAAAAACCCCGGCTGTGAAATTCACCCGCCTGAGCGAGGCCTCGCCGGCGCAGCCGGCGCGCCTCGGCCCGCAGGGCGTGGCGACCCCGCCCGAAGACTCTGCCTTCGAACAGGCGGAAAGCTGGCAGATCAGCCTCGCCCCAGGCGCGCTGGATGGGCTGCATGATCTTTTCTTGATGGTAGATTACCAGGGGGATCAGGGCCGCGCCTATCTTGGCGCGACCCTGGCCGCTGATGATTTTTATGGCGGTCGTCCCTGGGAACTCAGCCTGCGCCGCTGGATGTCCGACATCCTGGCCGAGGGGCTGACGCTGCGCTTCTTGCCCTTAGCCCCTGGCGCTCCCATCTACTTCCAACCTGAACTGCGCCCCGCCAGCAGCCCCGCCAACCTGGTCAAGAAAATCTGGTTGGAAGCAGAATACGAGCAGACCTTTCAGGTCTATGCTTCGCAACACAGCCAAGGATGAAAGCGGGATCTTGGTAGTGACGGCTTCAGTCGTTCCAGGCACGCGACTGAAGTCGTCGCGACAAGAGCAATTTCTATCGAAAGGGTCAGCCAGCAACTTGCTGCGCCAGAGCGATGGCGCCCAAACCGCCCGAACGAGTGCCTAACGCCGGCGGGACAATATAGCTGTCCATCTGCGTCAAGAGAACCGGCGACTGGATATAGCCGTTCAGGTATTGCGCCAGCTTCTGGCGAATCAGGGGGAAGAGGTGCATTTGCTGCATGACGCCGCCGCCCAGGACAATCCGCTTGGGGGAGAGAGTGCAAACCACGTTCGTCATTGCCAGGGCGATATAGGTCGCTTCCAGTTCCCAGGCCGGATGATCCAGCGGCAAAGTTTCGGCCGGCTGGCCCCAGCGGGTGTTCATAGATGGCCCGGTCGCCAGGCCCTCAAAGCAATCTCCGTGATAGGGGCAGACGCCCTTGAAAGGATCCTTCTGCCAGTCGTGCGGCAGGCGGATATGGCCGGCTTCAGGATGCGCCAGGCCATGCACCAGTTTGCCGTTCACCATAACGCCGGCGCCGATGCCGGTGCCAATGGTGAAATACACCAGAGGGTCATGCTGGCGATTCTCAGGCACCCAATAATACTCGCCCAGGGCGGCCGCGTTCACGTCCAATTCAAAAGCCACCGGAATGCCAAACTCCTGGCGCAGTTTGCCGATCATATCACTGTGCGCCCAGCCCGGCTTGGGCGTGGTGGTAATATAACCAAAAGTCGGCGAGGCGGAGTCCAAATCCACCGGGCCAAAAGACGCAAAGCCGATCGAGGCCAGGTCGCCAGATTTCACATAAGGCGCAAAAAAGGCAATCGCCTGATCCAGCGTCTCGGCCGGCGTCGTCGTCGGAAAACGCGTTTCAGCCACAATATGGTCTGGGCCGGTAGCAACCACACAGACGAACTTGGTGCCGCCGCCCTCGATCCCGCCAAGCAGCCGGCCGGTGGATGGGGGGGTTGAACTTTGTGTATCGGACATAATTTACTCCCAAGAACTGCCGCGACGTGAGTCGCCGGCTTGAAGATTAAGCGCCCCGGCGCGCATGACGTTTGCGCCCGGGAGCATTGATACGCGTCATAATTTCGGCCGCCGGGCGCTGGGCGCGCACCAACTCGGCCATGTAACGCATGGGGCGATCGATGTGGGTAAAGAAGGCTTTGTAGCCTTCGCATAAGATATTCAAGCCGGCCTCGCCGTCGGCAGTCTTCGCCAGGCGGTCTTTCGGACAGCCTCCATTGCAGACAAAGCGCACCGGGCAGCGCCGGCACACCGCCGGCAGCAAGGTTTTCTTATGGCGGCCAAACTGCTGCTGCGCCGGCAGCATGACCAGGTCTTGCAGCGGGGTTTGCAGCAAATTGCCCAGGAAATAAGGCGGGGCGACAAAATGGTCGCAGGCGTACACATCGCCGTTATGTTCCATGGCCAGGGCCAGGCCGCAAGTCTCCTCGTGGACGCACAAGCCGGGGCGGTAGCCGGCCCAGGCCGCCAGCGCCACATCGAACAACTGCACAAAGACCTGCCCCACATCCCGCCGCACCCACTCATCGAAAATGGCGCAGAGGAACTGGCCCCAGGCCGCGCCGGAGACGGAGTGTGCGCCGGGGAGGGGGCTTGCAGCCGGCTGCGCCTCAACAATCGGGATGAACTGGATAAACCTGGCACCAACCTGATCGCGGAAGAAGCGATAGACCTCCAACGGATGAGCGGCGGTCTGATCGTTGACGCAGGCCAGCAGATTGAACTCCACCGCATGGGATTTGAGCAGTTCGATGCCGCGCAGCACACGGTCAAAGGTGGGCCGCCCGCCCTTATCCAGGCGATAAACATCATGCAGGGAGGCCGGCCCATCCAGGCTGACGCCGAGCAAAAAATGATGGTCGTGAAAAAAGCGGCTCCACTCATCATCCAGCAAAACCGCATTGGTCTGAAAACTGTTGTTAATCTTCATACCCGGCGGGCAGTACTGCCGCTGCAATTCAACCGCCCGCCGGAAAAAATCCAGGCCCATCAAGGTCGGCTCGCCGCCCTGCCAGGCAAAGGTCACTTCAGGAACGCGCTGCGCCTGGATGTACTGGCGCACAAAGGCCTCCAGCACCTCCTCGCTCATGCGAAAGCTGGCCGCGGGGTACAGCGCCTCTTTGGCAAGATAGAAGCAGTAGGCGCAGTCGAGATTGCAGATCGCCCCTCGCGGCTTGAGCATGACGTGAAAGGCGGGCGGCGGCGCGGACTGAGGCGGCATGGCGGCCTTTGAAGCGCTAACGCCGACAATAAAATCATCCATACAGCCTC
>CAIQJJ010000563.1 GCA_903872065.1 uncultured Anaerolineales bacterium
ACCCACAGGCAACTGCTACGCGCGACGCGCCCTCCATTCACCAGATGACCTACGCCCAGCCGGCGCTCTATGCGATCCAGGTCGGTTTGAGCGAATTGTGGCGCTCGTGGGGCATCCAACCGGCGATCGTCGCCGGCCACAGCCTGGGCGAATACGCTGCGGCGGTCACTGCCGGCATCTTCAGCCTGGAGGATGGCCTGAAACTGGTCGCTGCCCGCGGCCGCCTGATGGACAGCCTGCCGCAGGCCGGCAGCATGGCAGCCGTCTTTGCCAGTGAAGCAGAAGTCAACGAGGTTCTGCATCCCTTCAGAGGCGCATCCGGCGCAGACGTTTCGATCGCCGTCGTGAACGCCCCCACCCACATTGTCATTTCCGGTTTAAGCGCCGCCGTAGAGGCCGCCCTGGCCGGCTTTGAAGCCAAAGGGATTAAGACGCGCCGCCTGGCCATCGCCCAAGCCGCCCACTCAGCACTGATTGACCCGATCCTGGACGAATTTGAGCGCGTGGCGAACACCATCCACTATGCGCCCCCGCGCCTGAGCCTGATCTCTTGCACCACGGGCCAGGCGATCAGCGAGGCCAATGCAGCTTACTGGCGGCGTCACCTGCGCCAGCCAGTGCAATTTGGGCGCGTCTTTGACACGCTGCGCGGCGGCTCGTCCCGCGAGGGGCGTTCCAGCGCCGGCGGCGTGCAAGCCTTTGTAGAGATCGGCCCGCAGCCGGTGCTGATCGCGATTGCCCAGCGCAGCGGCGACTTTCCCGCCTCGAGCGTGTGGCTCAGTTCCCTGCGCCAGAACTACGACGACCGCCAGCAAATGGCCGAGGCGCTTGGCGCTTTGTTCGTCAACGGCGCCGAAGTAGACTGGGCCGCCTTCAGCAAAACGGAAAGCGACGCCGCGCCAGGCGTCAGCGCCGCGTCTGACCAGCTTGCCGCGTCTGACCAGATTGCTGTGTCTGACCAGCTTACTGCGTCTGGATTCAGCGCCATACTTCCTACTTACCCCTTCGACCGCCAACGTTACTGGATCACTTCTCCCACAAGCGCCGATGGCGTCCCCCTCTCCATCGCTGCACTTCGCGATGGGGAGGGCAGCGGTACAGATCACCGCCGGGGTGGGGTACGCCGGGGCGGCGACTCCCTCCTGGGCCGCCGCCTGAACTCCCCTGCCCTGCAAGATGCAGTCTTTGAAACACAGCTTAACGCTAAATGGCCGCCCTACCTCGACCATCACCGCATTTTTGGCATCGCCATCGCTCCCTCCCCGGCCTACATCGAAATGGCGCTGCAAGGGATGGCGGCGCTTTCGTCGCAATTTACATCTTCTTCTGAATCTCGCGCCGGTCGCGCGTATGTCAAGAACCTTTCCGTGCGCCAGGCGTTAATCCTGCCCGAAGCGGTGGATCACACCGTGGACGCCGCCCGCACCGTCCAAACCATCTTTTCTGGCCCTGCCAGCGATGGTCTGTACCACTTCCGCGTCGTCAGCCTGGACGAGGATTGGCAGTGGAAAACACACGCCACCGGCGAAGTCGCCGGCGCGGCGGCGCTTCCGGCGGAAGGCGCGGTACAGACCACCGCACATGAGATGGACGATGGTCTGCGCGTGATCGCTGAGGCGAAAACGCGCTGCGCCGAGGAGATCAGCAGTGAAACGTATTACGCCAACCTGGCCGAAATGGGACTGGAGTTCGGCTCCGATTTTCGCGGGCTGCGCCACATCTGGCGGCGCGACGGGGAAGCAGTGGGCCACATCGAGCTTCCCTCCACCCTTGCAAATTCGTCACCGGATGGCAGTCTGAGTTCATCGAAGGATAGCATCCTGAGCGGCGACAAAGATCGTCGCTTGTCGAAGGACAGTGTTCCATACCGCTTCCACCCCGCCTTGCTGGACGCCTGCTTCCACTTGCTCGGCGCGCCCCTGCCCGGCGAGAGCATGGACGCCCGGTGGGCTGCACCGCGGCAGTCGCAAAGCCCCTACTTGCTGATCGGCATCGAACACTTCCACCTCTACCGCTCGCCTGGCGCGAGTCTTTGGAACCACACCATCCTGCGCGAACAAACCGGCGAAACCTTCACCGCCGACATCTGCCTCTACAATGACGAGGGTCAACTGATCGCCCAGGCGCAGGGCTTGCAGCTCAAGCGCGCCAGCCGCGAACTGCTCTTGCGGGCAGTGCAAGTCCATCCCGCTGCGCCCGGGTCAACGCACGTTGTGCCTGGGTCAACGCACGTTGTGCCTGGGTCAACGCACGTTGTGCCTGGGTCAACGCACGTTGCAGAAGGCGCGCTGAGCTTGTCGAAGCGCGACGCGCCTGGATCACTTGATGAGGCCAAAGAATGGCTCTACCAGGTCGAATGGCAGGCGGCAGAACCGCTTCCCGCGTCTGAATCGTCAAGCCCGGCGGACTGGTATATTATCGCCGCGCCAGGAACAACCGACCCACTGGCGCAAGCCTTGAGCGCGCAACTGAGCGCGGAGGGGCAGGAGTGCCATCTCTTGCCGCCCGGCGCGCTGCTTTCTATCAATGACGCGGCGAATCCTCGTCGTGCTTTAGTCAATGTTCTTTATTTGGCCGGCGAGGTCGCTCTGCCAGAGCAGATAGAGAGCAGTGAAAAATTCCTGGAGGCGCAGAGCGCCCTGTGCGCCGCCGCGCTGCAAAACTTGCACCAGTGCCTGGCCGCCGAGCAGAGCGCAAGCGATGTCCGCTTGTGGCTGCTGACCCGCGGCGCGCAGCCCGTTGTGCCTGGGTCAACGCCCGTTGTGCCTGGGTCAACGCCCGTTGTGCCTGGGTCAACGCCCGTTGTGCCTGGGTCAACGCCCGTTGTGCCTGGGTCAACGCCCGTTGTGCCTGGGT
>CAIQJJ010000564.1 GCA_903872065.1 uncultured Anaerolineales bacterium
CACTTCCCACTTCCCAATTTTTGGTGTTGGAGCAGAGCATTTTGTGCGCTGGCGCCGGCGCTGGGGTTTCTTCCACCGCCGCGTTGTAACCCGCCTCTTTCCCTCCCGCGCCTGGATCCCGCCCCAGGCATCCTGAGGCGGTGATCTGTACCGCTCCTGTCGAAGGACGGTGTTCTTTACCGCCTCCCACTTCCTACTTCCCACTCCCCACTGCCTACCCCACTTCCCCCATGAGAAAAGGCCAAAACCCCGCCAAATTCGTCAACCAGGTCGCCCACCCTGAACGCATCACCGTCGCCGTCCTCAACTATATCCCCTTTATCGGCGGCTTCTATGCCCAAACCCTCCAGGTGCTTAAGACCTGCCTGGGCAGCATCTGGGCCAACACCGACCTTCCCTATGATTTGCTGGTCTTCGATAATGGCAGCTGCCAGGAAGCGATTGATTTTTTGGTAGATGCTCACGCCGAAGGCAAAATCCAATACCTTATCCTCTCCGAGAAAAATCTTGGTAAAGGCGGCGCCTGGAATATTCTGCTGGAAGCGGCTCCCGGTGAAATTATTGCTTATGCCGATAACGACGTTTATTTCTACCCTGGCTGGCTCTCCAAATCCTTAAAAATATTGGAAGGCTTTCCCAAGTCGGGCATGGTCACCAGCCGCCCCTTTCGCACCAAAATGGAACTTTGCGCCAGCACCCTGCGCTGGGCCGCGAACACCCCCGGCGTCCTGCTTGAGCGCGGCCAATTCATCCCCTGGGAAGAGTTTAAAGCCTTTGACATGAGCCTCGGTCAAGATGAAGCTGAGGTCTTACAGCGCTACCAGACCACCGAAGACATCCGCCTGACCTACACCCCTGCCGGCGGCGAGCCGCTCATTGCCCAGGTGGGTGCCAGCCATTGGCAGTTCCTGGCGTACAAAACTGTCATCACCCAATTCCTGCCCTTCGCCATGGACAAACCCATGGGCCAGGTGCGCCAGTTGGATGAACGCTTGGACGCAGCGGGTTATTTGCGCCTGATGCCCGTCGAATTCCTTGCCCAAAACATGAGCAACCGCCTCGATTGGATCCACAACCCCAACGAAGCTCCGCCGCCTCCCCCGCCGCCTTCCCCTCTGCGCCAAAAACTTCTTCACCAGCCCCTTGTCAAACGTTTCCTGCTTGGCCTCCATGACCGCATCTTTCGCTGGTACTACGAAGACTAACCCCCGGCGGTGATCTGTCCCGCTCGCATCCTGAGGCATCCTGAGCTTGTCGAAGGATTGCCGAAGGCTCTTTCCCCCGGCGGTGATCTTTACCGCGGCGGTGATCTTTACCGCTCCTCGCTTCCCACTACCCACTCTTCACTTCCTGTTCATGACTTCCAAACGTATTTTCCTCTGCGCAGATCACGGCCTGGCCCTGATCTACTTTCTGCAAAGCGACATTCTCCCAACGCTGCTCAACGTCGGCTGCCAGGTAGTCCTGCTTACCGACGATGCCCTCCTCCCCGGCCTGCAAGCTGGCGATGCTCTTTATCGCGGCGGTGATCTTTCCCGCGGCGGTGATCTTTCCCGCGGCGGTGATCTTTACCGCTCCCCACTGCCCACTTCCCACTTCCCACTCCCCACTTCCTATGGCAGTGCGCTCACCCTTGCCGGCCTGCGCCTCCCCCAACTTCACCATTACGCCCAACATACCGCCCCTCAAACCCAATGGTGGCTCAACTTCTTGCGCCGCGTCGGCAGTTCCGGGCGCATCAACACGGAGGCGATGGATAGCTACGTCAACCAGGTAGCAGTGGAAGAGGGCCGCCGCCGCCGGCTGCTGCTGCCATTGGGACGCCTGATCATCGCCCTGCTGCGTCGTTCGCGCCAGGCGCGCCAGGCGCTGGTGCGCCTCCAACAGCGCTACAACCCCCAGGTTTACGCCGACCTCTTCGATCAATACCGCCCGGATTTGGTGATCGCCAGCACCTATGGCTGGCGCATGGATCGCTACCTGCTGCGCGAAGCCGCCGCCCGGCAGGTCAAAATCGCCGTCGCCATCGTCGGATGGGACAACCCCTCCAGCTACGGCCTCCCGGCGGCTCCCATAGACTACCTCACCTGCTGGTCGCAAATTCAAAAAGACGAACTGACATTGGGGGCGGATTTCCCCCCTGAACGCGTACACATTGGCGGAGTGCCGGCCTACGATGGTTACTTCCGCAAACAGTGGCTCATCCCCCGCGACGAATATTTTCGCCTCCATCGTCTTGACCCCTCGCGTAAACTTCTCACCTACGCCGCCAGCTTTGTCAGCTTCGCTCCCAACCTGCCCAATGTCCAAACCCTGGCTCGCCTGGTCGCCTCGGATGCTTTGGCTTTGCCCTGCCAGCTTCTCATCCGTTTGCATCCCAATCATTTCAGCGACAATCCCCTCTATGCCGGCGAACGGGAGCAGATCCGCCAGCTTGCCCAAGAACTCCCCCATGTCCACCTGGTCGAACCTGTTCCCCTGGCCGGCTCACTCAACTATTACTCTGGCGAGGACATGCCCGAAAAATCCTCCATGATGGCCTATTCGGATGTGTTTCTGACGGTTTACTCGACCATGCTCGTCGAGTGCGCCATCCACCAGCGCCCGATGATAAGCCTGTGCCTCGACACCCCCGGCGGTTGGGATGCGCCGCAGAAATATTCCCTTCCCCTCTCGCAGATCGGCAACTGGCCTACCCACTCCCGTTTCCGCGCCGCGGCTGCCGGCCAGGTTGCTCTGAGTGAAGCCCAGCTCATCCAGGCTATCAACCACAGCCTTCTCCATCCCGAAGCATCCCTTCCCGCCCTGCGCGCCTTCCTGGCTCAGGAATGCACCTTCACCGATGGCAGCGCCGGCCGCCGCACCGGCGAATTTCTTCTCACCTGTCTCCCCTCCTGAGAGGAATAAGCAGCAAGCAGTATTCTTTCCCGCGGCGGTCTTCTTTACCGCTTCCCACTCCCCACTGCCTACCGTCTATTCTCCACTGCCTACTGTCCACTCCTCACTGCCTACCGCCTACTTTCCACTTCCCACTTCCCCTCATGAAAATCCTCATCGCCGGACTTGGCTCCATCGGTCGCCGCCATCTGCGCAACCTGCTCGCGCTTGGCGAACGCGACATCGTCTTATATCGCACCCGTCGCGCCGTTTCCAACCCCGACCCCCTCTTTGCCGAGATCGAGTCCGGGACCTTCCCCGTCGAAACCGACCTCCAATCCGCCCTCGCGCATCGCCCCGCAGCGGTCATTATCGCGAACCCCACCGCCCTTCACCTGGATGTCGCCCTGCCGGCTGCCGCCGCCGGCTGCCATCTCCTGCTCGAAAAGCCCATCTCCCATTCCCTGGAACGGATCGATCAGCTTGAAAGCGCCGCCGCCCGCAGCGGCAGCCGCATCCTCGTCGGCTTCCAATTCCGCTTCCATCCCACCTTGCAGCGCCTCGAGCAGCTTCTCACTCCTCACGGCGATGATCTTTCACTTCCCGCTCCTTCTTCATCCGTCGGCCGGCCGCTCTCCGTCCGCGCCCAATGGGGCGAGTACCTGCCCGACTGGCACCCCTGGGAAGATTATCGCCAGGGTTACGCCGCCCGTCCCGACCTGGGCGGCGGCGTTCTGCTTACCCTTTGCCATCCCTTCGATTACCTGCGCTGGCTCTTCGGCGAATATGAAATCGCCTCCTCCCTGGTCAGCAACCTCGGTCTTGGTCTCCCGGTCGAAGACACCGCTGAAGTTACCCTCCGCTTTGCCAGCGGCTTATTGGGCAGCCTGCACCTCGACTACCTCCAACGCCCTCCCCAGCACACCTTGAGCATTGTCACCACCCAGGGCGCTGTCCGTTGGGATAACGCCGATGGGGCGCTTCAACTTTATTCGGTGTCCCAACGCCAGTGGCTCCCCTCTATTTCCCCTTCACCAGATTTTGAGCGCAACACTATGTTTCTCGACCAGATGCGCCATTTTCTGGCTGTCTGCCGCGGCCAGGCTGAACCCCTCTGCACCCTCCAGGATGGCCGCCGCGCCCTCGAATTGGCCCTCGCCGCGCGCCGCCTGGCAGCATAAACCCCCGTGCAGATCTACCGCGCACTCATCCTGAGGAATAAGTAGTCGGCAGTAAGCAGTAGGCAGCGTTCTTTACCGCGGCGGTGGTCTTTACCGCGGTCATCTGCTACCCTCTTCCAACTCTCCACTCCCCACTGCCTACTCCTCTCTGCCTACTGCCTACTCTCCCCTCTGCCTACTCCTCCCACTCCCCACTTCCTAAACATGTCACCTCAAACCATCCTCGATAAATTCAATCTCAGCGGACGCGTTGCCATTGTCACCGGCGGCCCTGGCTTATTAGGGCGTGAATTTTGCCGCACTCTGGCCGAAGCTGGGGCCGCGGTTGTCGTTGCCGACCTGCGCGGCGAGGCCGCCGCGTCCGTCGCCGCAGCTCTCTGCCAGCAGTCCCACCGCGCTATCGGCGTCCAGGTGGATATTACCAACCCTGAGTCGGTCAACAACCTCGTGGCGGCAGCTCTGGGCGCCTTTGGCCGGGTGGATGTCCTCGTCAACAGCGCCGCCCTTGATCCAAAGGTAGACCCCGAAGCCTTAAAAAACCGCGCCGGCGATGCTCTCCCTCTGGGCGCGTTTGAAGATTATCCCCTCAGCGCCTGGCAGGCCGCCTTGAACGTCAACCTGACGGGGATGTTTCTGGTGACGCAGGCGTTCGTCAAAGCCATCCTCGGCGCAGCCTCCGACCAGGGCAGCGCCCGCGCCAGCATCATCAACATCTGCTCCACCTACGGCCTGAACGGGCCTGACCAGCGCATCTATCTCCATCCCGATCGCCCGCAGACCTTCAAGCCCGTCTATTACAGCGTCACCAAGGCCGGCGTCCTCGGCTTCACCAAATACCTGGCTGCCTATTATGCTGGCGCGCAAATCCGCGTCAACGCCCTCACCCCCGGCGGCGTCTTCAACGATCACGATCCCGTTTTCACCCAGAACTATTCCGCCAAGACCATCCTGGGCCGCATGGCGCACAAAGATGAAATGAACGGCGCTCTCCTGTATCTTGCTTCGGATGCTTCCTCTTACATGACCGGCAGCAACCTGGTGGTGGATGGAGGCTGGACGGCATGGTAGAAGTCTTAGCCCTTATCCCCGCTCGCGGCGGATCCAAGTCCATCCCCCGCAAAAACATCCGCCCTCTGGCTGACCACCCCCTGATCGCTTACAGCATTGCCGCCGCCTTGCAGTCCCGCCTCGTCACCCGCACCCTTGTCTCCACCGATGACGAAGAGATTGCATCCATCTCGCGCAGCTATGGCGCAGAGACGCCCTTTCTTCGCCCGGCTGAATTTGCCCAGGATGCCACTACCGATTTTCCCGTCTTTACCCATGCTCTGGATTGGCTGGCCGAACACGAACACTATCACCCTCAGATCGTCGTCCAGTTGCGCCCCACTTCCCCGATCCGCCCGCCAACGATGGTGGATGACGCCATCCAACTCCTGCTCGATCATCCTGAGGCCGACAGTGTGCGCGGCGTTGTGCCCTCTGGTCAAAATCCCTACAAAATGTGGCGCATCAGCCCCGATGGGTGCATGAGCCCCCTCCTGACCGTTGAAGGCTTGCCGGAGCCCTACAATTCCCCCCGCCAGGCCCTTCCTTCCACCTACTGGCAGACCGGCCACATTGACGCGATTCGCGTGGCCACCATCCAGCAAAAGCATTCCCTCAGCGGAGAAATAATTCTGCCTCTCCTCATTGACCCTCGTTACACGATTGATATTGACACTCTGCGCGACCTCGAACGCGCCGCCGACCTTGCTCACAGTGGTCTGCCAGCCGTCCACCCCACTTCCCACTCCCCGCTTCCCACTCTTCGTTCCCCGCGCCCCCTCCCCTCTCACCCCCGCCTGGTCGTCTTTGATTTTGACGGCGTCATGACGGACGACCACGTCTGGGTGGATCAAGATGGCCGCGAACTTGTCATGGCCAGCCGCTCTGATGGCATGGGGATTGGTTTGCTCAAGGAGGCCGGCATCGAAGCCCTCATCCTCTCCAAAGAGCCAAACCCTGTCGTCGCCGCCCGCGCCCGCAAGCTCAAGATTCCCGTCTTGCAAGGCGTGGATGACAAAGCATCTATCTTGCAGCAGACCCTTTCTGACAAGAACCTCTCCCCCGATCAGGTGATTTATGTCGGCAACGACATCAACGACCTTCCTTGCTTCCCCCTCGTCGCCTGCGCCGTTGCCCCCGCCGACGCCCATCCCGCCGTTCTCGCCCAGGCCGATCTGGTGCTGAGTAAAAACGGCGGCCAGGGCGCGGTGCGTGAACTTTGCGAGCGGCTTCTATCTTCGCGATAGGAGCGGTGATCTGTACCGCACCCCACCCCAGCCCTCCCCATCGCGAAGAGCAGCGATGGAGAGGGAGAG
>CAIQJJ010000565.1 GCA_903872065.1 uncultured Anaerolineales bacterium
CGCCGGCGGATCGGGCCGTACCATTGCAGCCATCCCCCCACGCGGCGCAGGGCAGACAGGTCGGTGGCGATCAGCGCCTCGATATTGGGGCGCTGAATTTTAACCACCACCGATGACTTCCGCCCGGCGGGGACATCCTGAGGGCGCAGCGCTGCGCAGTAGACCTGGCCGAGGGAGGCGGCGGCCAGGGGAAACCGCTCAAATGAGGCAAATTTTGCATCGAGCGCCCCGCCCAATTCGGCCTCGGCCAACTGCTGGATTTGAGCAAAATCCACCGGCGGCACTTCGTCTTGCAAATCCGCCAGTTCCTCGGTCACATCCGCCGGCAGCACATCCACCCGCGAGGAAAGGAACTGCCCGACCTTGATCAAAACCCCGCCCAATTGGACGGCTAAGGAGCGATAAGAACGCGCCAGGTTTTTAAGGCGCTGTGATCGCGTGCGGCCTGTCCAACCTTTCAAGCCGAGGCGGGGAAGAATTAACTCCCAAACGACCAAACCCAGCAGCGCCCGCGCCCAGAAAAACAAAATGCGACGGTAGCGCGCCCGCAAGGGGGCCAGGGGTTTGGTCTGCGCCTTCAGGGCGTCCATACCACATAAGTGGGCGACTTGGTGACATCCAGATTGACGCCATCCACCGCCTGGGGATCGCCGAGGACATCATAGACGGCGGTCGGCGTCTGCGACAAGGTAACGGTATGCGTCAGATGATCTTTCGCCCACAGCACCCAAATTGTGGTTGTATTGCGTCTGAACGCGTGATAATCAACCTCATCCAGTGTGGACGACTCGACATACTGCGCCTCGCCCAACTGCTGGCGCGCGAAACTCAGGGCATAGTAAGCCGGGCGGGGCTGCAATGAGGGGGTCAACAGCCCCGTATTACGCCAGCCTATCATGCTATACCAAAGAGCAAGTCTATAACCCCTTGCCTGGCTAAGTACGTAGCCTTGCAACAGAAAAACAGCTTTGGCATGCTCAAAAGCATCACTGCCGGCGCAGGTATCGCACAGCACAGCAAATTCGGTATTGATTAAATATTTATCGGGGACATTCCATTCTTTCAGAACCTCGGTCAAATAATCCCCTTTGAACGTCATCGCCGGCCCAACATCGTCCCATCTGGTGTTCCAACTGGGGTTGGCATACATTTCGTCTTTGGTGGAGTAATAATCATAAGAATGAAAACTGACGCCATCAAAGGAATTTGCCGCGCCGCTCTGCAAAATGCCGGTCAAAAAGGTGGAGGGGGTGCAGTCGCTGCCTGCCGGCGGGTTACGCGGATCGCAGTTCAGCAAAAGCCCGCCCACCAAAACCTGCCCCGCGGGCTGCAGAGCCTTGATGGTGGGATAGGCTATTTTCAACATTTCGCCATAGTGCTCGCCGCCAAAATAAGGCTCATTCGGCGTCCCCCAGCAGCCAAACCAGCCTTGCACATCCGGCTCATTCCACATCTCCCAATAGCGCAGTTGTAGGGATAGACCGAATAACGCTTCACCAAATCGGTGAGGAAAGCCTGCAGCGCCGGGAACTGCTCTTGCGCCACCGCGCCGCAATTGAAGCCGGCTTTGAGCGCCCAGGCAGGTGTATCCTCAACAATCAAGATCGTCGCCATGCGGTTGTCTGTAGCATCGCGCATTTGCTTCTCAATCGCAGCCACCGCCTCCCAATCGCGCTCTCCGGGCGCCGGTTCAATCTTCGCCCAGGAGGTGGTGATGCGCGTCCAGGAAAGGCCGGCTTTAACCGCCCACGGCATCCCCCCATCTGGCATCCCCGTCAGATCTACGCCAAAAATCGTGGGCTGCGGCGATCCTTTCAAGACCACCGGCAGGTAAACAACATGGTCAGCCAGGCGCGCCGGCGAAGCAACAACCGCCTGGCCGCTGCTTCCGGCTGAACCAATCGTCAAGGCAAAGACCACTGCCAAAAATAAAAACTTTTTGAGAAAACGCTGTTTCATGAAATCACTCCTAAAAAATAGGCTAAGACACGCGTTACCGGCTAGGGCGTCCAAACCACATACCATGGCGCGGCGGCAACACTCAGATTGACGCCATCTATCGGCTGTGCATTTCCGCTGATGTCGAAAATGGCGTCAGGCGTTTCCGGCAAGCTGATAGGATGCGTTTGCAAGTCTTTCGCCCACAGCACCCAAATCGTCGTTGTATTGCGTTTGAATTCATAGCCATCCAGCCCATCCAAAGACAGTTTTTGCACATACTGCGCCTCGCCCAACTGTTGGCGTGCAAAACGAAAGGCATAATAAGCAGGAAGCGGCTCCAGGTTGGAATTGAGCAGGCCCGAACTACGCCACCCCATCATGCTGTACCAAAGATTGCCCGCATAGCCTTTCGCCAACGCCACAATATAACCCTGCGCCAGGTAAGCTGCCTTGAGGTTTTCGTAGTTCGCCACCCCAGAACAATTATCACAAAGCAAGGCAAACTCGGTGTTGATCAAATATTTCTTCAAGACATTGGCCTCATTCAGCAGACTGGTCAAATAATCCGCTTTGACCGCATGCACAGGCCCGGTGGTATTCCAGGCGCTGTTCCAGTTCGAGTTGCGATACATCCCATCGCTGGGCGCATAGTAATCGTAAGCGTGAAAGCTGACGCCATCAAAGGAATTTGCCGCGCCGCTTTGCAAGGCGCCCGTCAAGAAAGTGGAGGAAGTGCAGTCTTTTCCTTGCGGGGGGTTGCGCGGATCGCAATCCAATAAAAGCCCGCCCACCAAAACCTGCGCCGAGGGCTGCACGGCCTTAATCGCTGGATAGGCTATTTTCAACATTTCGCCATAATGCTCGCCGCCATAATAAGGCTCATTCGGCGTTCCCCAACAGCCCAATTTTTCTGCCACATCCGGCTCGTTCCACATCTCCCAATAACGCACATTGTATGGAGAGGCTGCATAACGCTTTACCATGTCGGTGAGGAATGCTTGCAGCGCCGGGAACTGCTCTTGCGCCACCGCGCCGCAATGAAAGCCGGTTTTGAGCGCCCAGGTGGGCGTATCCTCAACAATCAGGATCGGCGTCAGATGATTGGAGACAGCATCGAGGATTTGCTGTTCAATGGCAGCCACTGCCCCCCAGTCGCGCGAACCGGGCGTCGGTTCAACCTTGGCCCAAGAAGAGGTGATGCGCACCCAGGAAACGCCAGCATTCACTACCAATGGCAGTTTCGCCGACGGCAGACTTGTCAGATCCATGCCAAAAATGGTGCTGCGCGGCGAGTCTTTGCGGACAACTGGCAAGAAAACGGTCCGGCTGTTCAATCTCGCCGGCGAAGCACTGCCCGCCCGGATGCCAGACAGGATACTGACCAGCAAGGTCAAGATAACCCCTGCAAATAAGATAGTTTTTTGCAAACGTTGTGTCATAAATCTGCTCCAAAATGAGTGAAAACGGGCAGCCCGTTTGTCTCCTGACCAGGGCTGCAGGAATCGGGGTAAGATGGATTGCAATTGTACCAAGATTGCCCCATTTCAGGATTAGTAATTCTGGAAACAGAATTTTAGACTTATTAAATTTTGTTCCTTTGCAGTAAAATAGAAGCATGGAAGTTCAAATTGCTGTAGCCAAGATCAATAAATACGCCACCTCGGAAAGCGGCGATACCGTTGAAGTCACCGAGCGCCCTAACGGCGGTTTCTCGATTGTGCTGGCCGATGGGCAAAGCTCTGGGCGCGGCGCCAAAGTGATCTCTTCGCTGGCGGTGCGCAAGGTGATCGCCCTGCTGGCGGAGGGGGTGCGCGACGGCGCTGCGGCGCGAGCGGCATCCGACTACCTGTTCACCGAGCGCAAGGGCAAAGTATCCTCCACGCTCAACATCCTTTCGGTAGATTTGCAGACCAACACCCTGGTGCTGACGCGCAATAACCCGGCCCCGCTGCTGCTCGCGCATGGCGAGGAGGTAAGCTGTCTGAATGAGGAAAGCATCCCGATCGGGCTTTACCGCGATACCCGTCCGCTGATTTGCGAGCTTCCGCTGGAGATCGGCTTGATCGCTGTAGCATATACCGACGGGCTGGTTCATGCCGGGTCGCGCCAGGGCCTTTCGTTTGATGTGCAGACCAGCCTGCAATCGCTGATTGACGATGAGGAGACTTGCTCCCCTGAGACCATCGCCGATTCCCTGCTGGCCGAAGCAGTCCGCCTGGATCAAAACCGGCCAGTAGATGACATCAGCATCGTCGTGCTCAGCGTGACCCGCCACAGCGGCGATACGGCGCGGCGGATGACGGTGCGCGTGCCGTTGGTAAGATAACCGGGCTGGCAAGGCAGCGCGATGGCACGCAGGTCGTTCAGTTCCCGTTGGCGTTCGGTGCGCGCCAGTCTGCGCGATACGTGGCTGCTGCTGCGCCAGTTTGGCTGGCCGCTGCTCTTCTTCTTCATCGCCATCGCCGGCGGAGGGGCATTGTATTATTTGCTGGCCCGGGGAGCGGGAGAGCCGGTAGATACCCTGCCAGAGGCTATCTACCAGGCGCTTTCACTGACAATGATGCAATCCAGCGGCGATTTTCCACGCACATGGTACCTGGAAATTTTTTATTTTGCCATGCCGCTGATCGGGCTGATGATCTTTGCCCAGGGCGTGGCCGATTTCGGCGTCTTGCTTTTCAACCGCCGGGCGCGCGGCAAGGAGTGGGAGATGGCAGTAGCATCCACTTACAACAATCACATTATTTTGATCGGCCTGGGCCACCTGGGATTTCGCGTGGTGCGCCACCTGAACGAGATGGCGCAGGATGTGGTGGTGGTCGAGCTAAACCCGGCCGCTGACCTGGTGGCGGCGGCCAAGCAACTGGGGGTACCGGTGATCCAGGACGACGCCACGCGCGTGACCACACTGGAGGCGGCTGGCATCCGCCGGGCGAGGGCAATTTTGCTCTGCACGCAAAACGACAGCATGAACCTGCAAATCGCGCTCAAGGCGTGCAAGCTGCGCCCCGGTCTGCAAGTGGTGATCCGCATTTTCGACGATGATTTTGCCGACGCGCTGCACGATCAATTTGGCTTCACCGCCTTCAGCGCGACGGGGATGGCCGCACCGGCCTTTGCGGCGGCAGCGGCCGGCATGGATATGACGCGCCCGATCACCATTGAGGGCGAGACCTTGAGCCTGGCGCGCCTGACGATCTCTTCCCATTCGCAGCTTTGCCAATACACCGTCGGCAGCCTCGAGGGACGCTACAATGTGAGTGTGGTGCTGCTGCGCCGCGATCACGAGTCCGATCTGCACCCACCGGCGGAGGCGCAGTTGATGGAGGGCGATACCCTGGGGGTTCTGGGAGGGCCGGCGGAGATCAGCTTGTTGAGTCACGAAAACCGCGCAAACTGATGGACGAACCTCCTGCAGCAAGGTTGAAAATCGGGCTGGTTGGGCCATGTGGGGCGGGAAAGACAACGATCAGCAGGATGCTGCAGGCGCGCGGCTATGGGCGCATCTGCCACATTGCCCAGGAGCATTCTTTTGTGGGCAATATGTGGCAGCGGCTGACCAAACCTGATCTGCTGATCTACCTGGAGGTTTCTTATGAAAACACCAAACACAGGCGGCGGTTGGATTGGAGTATGGGGGAATATGCGGAACAACTGCGCCGTCTGAGTCACGCTCGCCAGCATGCCGATCTGATCGTGGATACCGACGGGCAAACGCCGGAAGAGGTGCTGGCGGAGATCGTCCATTTTTTGGAAATGCAGCCAAGGAGTCCTCAATCCAGCGCGCCTGAGGCATCCTGAGCTTGTCGAAGGATAGCCGGAGGAAGCGCTTCGACAAGCTCAGCGCGCCTGACGGAGAGGCATCCTGAGCCTGTCGAAGGATGGCCGGAGGAGCGCTTCGACAAGCTCAGCGCGCCTGACG